>CAIWHS010000432.1 GCA_903912515.1 uncultured Planctomycetaceae bacterium | reverse complement strand
GATCGCCCATCAGCTCGGGGACAATTGCCCGAGCACCGACTCCCCCGGTCAGGTAAAAAACCTAAATAAAATTAACGTGAGCAGAATTCAATGATTAGCTGCTCGCGCAGTTGATCAATATTTGGGTCAACATCGGTACGGCCAGGAACTCGGGTAAGCAAGCCCCTAGGAGCATCGCTGTCTGAACCCTGGCGTTCAAGGAAAGCTGCCACAGGGCGCTTTTCCCAATCAACCAGATATCCACGAACAATCTTCAGGGAATGCTCGCGATTCTTCACCTCAACAACATCACCAGGTGAAAGAACACGGCTAGGAATGTCACAGTGCTTGCCATTCACAGTCAAATGACCATGACCAACAATCTGTCGCGCAGTGGCACGACTTGGAGCCCAACCCAAACGGTAAACAACATTATCCAGACGACGCTCCATCAAAGAAAGGAGCTGTTCGCCGGTGTTTCCGGTGGCACGCGAAGCTTCTGCAAAGTTACGCGCGAACTGACGGTCAAGAAGACCGTAAAATCGCTTCAGCTTCTGCTTTTCTCGCAGACGAGTGCCGTACTCAGATGGCTTAGAACGCCGGGCACCATGCATACCAGGAGCCTTATTACGGCGCTCGATGGCACACTTGGCTGACTCACAACGAGTGCCCTTAAGAAAAAGCTTGACACCTTCGCGGCGACACAGCTTGCAGACGGATGTCGTAATACGGCCCATGTCTCGGAAAACCACCATTCAGAAAGACAAAGTGATAACCAAAGTAAGGTTGTTTAAACGCGGCGCTTCTTAGGAGGACGGCAGCCATTATGAGGCAACGCTGTAACATCTTCAATCATGCGGATAATCATGCCCGAAGCCTGCAAGGCTGTTATAGCAGATTCACGACCAGATCCAGGTCCTTGAACCCGTACTTCCAGCTCGCGAACACCAAACTTTGATGCCTTCTCAGAAGCAATCTCTGAGGCACGCTGCGCAGCAAATGGAGTGCTCTTGCGGCTGCCCTTAAACCCTGCCACTCCAGCTGAGGCAAAGCAAAGCGTATCGCCCATCTTGTCGGTGATGGTGACAATCGTGTTGTTGAAAGTGGCTTTAATATGAGCAATTCCTTGGCTCACATTCCGCCTTTGTTTCCTCTTCTTTGCCTTTGCCACGATCTAACCCCTCAAGCCAGCCTGTTGAATAACCTTTTTACCATTCAACCAATCAGAGCCTAACGGCCTGTCGGTTATTTATCCTTCACGCCCTTCTTGCCGGCAACTGTCTTACGCGGACCCTTCCGAGTTCTGGCGTTCGTCTTGCTGCGCTGGCCACGGCAAGGAAGATTGCGGCGATGACGCGAACCGCGATAGCTACCAATGTCCTTCAAACGAGCAATATTCTGCTGGATCTGACGACGAAGTGGCCCTTCCACCGTGTACTCACGGTCGAGGATTGTGGCCAAACGGCTCACATCATCCTCGTTCAGCTCCTTTGCAAGACGCAAAGGATCGACTCCTGCCTGCTCGCACAGACGGAGAGCCATCGCTGGCCCAATTCCATAAATATAACGCAACGAAATGTGCGTCTTCTTGTCGTTGGGGATGTCAACGCCCAAAATACGGGGCATCTTGCGCTCCTAACCTTCAAAAACCGCCTATGTGTCCGCTTTTTCCAATTGTCTCAAACCAATAATCAGCCCTGACGCTGCTTATGGCGAGGATTCTCGCAAATCACCAAGATCTTACCTTCGCGACGGATAATTTTGCACTTCTCGCAAATCCTTCGCACGCTTGACCTTACCTTCATCCGAGCACCTCTTACCTTCCCGAACTCGTCGTTCGGAAAGCCAATTGACTTATTTCCGTCCGCTTAACTGGAAACCCGAATTCTATACCAAATACGGTTTTACCGCAAGTGGTCTCCACTCCAATGCTTCCCCAAAAAACCACCAAAAGTCAGCACCTACTACTCTAAATTCACACTGAAACAATCCGCTCATCCTTTTGATCGGCAGTAAGCACCCAAACACCTTGATCGGTCAAACCAAGCGTGTGTTCCACATGGGCACTCGATAATCCATCACGCGTCACCACGGTCCAGTGATCCCGCAGCACTTTTGTCGAAGAATCACCCATATTCAGCATCGGCTCCACTGCCAAAACCAAACCAGGCTCCAAACGAAAATCACTCCGCTTGGTTTGCCTATCCACATAGTTCGGCACCTGCGGCGGCTCATGCATCGCACGACCTATCCCATGCCCAACATATTGTGTCACCATCCGGTAACCAGCAGATTCAGCCCTCAGCTGCATCTTCCCAGCCACCTCGGACCAATTTCCCCTTTTTTTCAGCTGGATAGCTATTTCCAAGATTGCTAACTCAAGAACTTCACATGCAACCAAGCGAAGACGTTCCTTCGCACTACTGATCGCCCCAACACCTACCGTGATGGCCGCATCCGCACACCAACCATCCAACCGGCAGGCAGTATCAACTTTCAAAAGGTCGCCTTCAATTAACTGCCTAGTACTGGGCAACCCATGAACCACTTGGTCATTCAAAGACAAACAAGTGCTGCCCGGATACGGAACCTTTCCCGGGTATCCCTTGAACAGTGGTTCCGCTCCATGATCTCGAAAGAAAGTTTCAACAGCACGATCTATATCCTCAAGCTTCGTACCAACTGTGGCCATAGAATGCGATAACCGTAAAGCACCTGCCACCAAATGGCCGGCTTTACGCATTCCAGCCATCTCTTCGGCTGTTTTCAATTGCGGCCCATCAGGCCTGCCTGAGCGCAACATTCCCTAACCCTTCCTCCACTCAAATAAAAAACAAATTCACCATACGACCAATCATCATTCACCGATGGCAGACCTAAGAAGTTTACCCACCTGACTGATCTCCTCAGTCCCATCGACAAATCTCAATAGGCCCTTGGCCCGGTAATAGGGAAGCAAAGGTTCTGTATCTCGATGGTACACCAACAATCTAGCTTCAACGGTACCAGGGGCATCATCAGATCGCTGCACTAAATGAGTACCACAGTCGTCGCAAATCCCGGTCAACCGGGGAGGGTTCGAAATAACATGGTATGTAGCTTTGCAGCCAGCCAACGGGCAACTCCAACGCCCACTAACACGCCTAACAATTTCACGATCAGGAACGCTGATCAAAACAACGCCATCCAATGAAAGATTATACTTCGCTAGAATGGTATCGCAGGCCATTGCTTGCGGCAAGGTTCTAGGATATCCATCCAAAATAAATCTAGCTGGCCGATCAGCCCTAGCAAATCTCTCTGCAATCAAGTCATTAACAACTTGGTCTGGAACCAGATTGCCTTGGTCAACATGCCGGGCAGCTTCAATACCGGCAGGGGTTCCGGTACGCATCGAAACACGCAAAAGATCACCAGTACCAATATGCTCAGCTTCAAGCTTCTGGCACAGAAGCTTGGCTTGAGTGCCCTTGCCGCAGCCAGGTGGCCCGAGAAAAACTAGACGCATGGCCGCCCCTTCAAAACAAGTCTTTCTAGTAGGCGGATCGTCAAGGCGGGAAATTAATCTTCTGTCAAACCCTTGTATTCACGCATAACCAGATGGCTGTTAATACGTTGAACAAGATCAAGGACAACACTAACAACGATCAATAGACCCGTGCCACCAAAAAATTGGGCAACTTCAGGACGAACCTGCATGAAACTAGAAACGAGGCTTGGCAGAATAGCAATCAATGACAGAAAACCAGCACCCACATAGTTCACGCGAGAGACAACACGGTCTAAGTACTCCTGAGTCCTAGGGCCCGGACGAAAACCAGGAATAAACAAACCAGTTCGCTTGAACTGCTCTGAAATCTCTCTGGTATCAAAAGTAACGCCCAACCATATATAGCTAAAGACATAAATTAAGATCACTTCAGCAACCATGTAAACCCAACCCTGACGCTGAAAAGCATCAGCCAATTGGTAAAGCCATCCGGCCTTGAAAGTATTGCCCAAACCCAAGAACAGCATGTATGGAACAAGCATCAAGCTGGATGCAAAGATCACCGGCATCACATTGGCTTGGTTGATCTTGATAGGAAGGAAGTTTCTGTTGCCACCACCAAACACTCGGGAACCGCGTACAAACTTTGCCGATTGCATCGGAATCCGTCGCTGGGCCTTACTCATTAAAACAGCAGCAAGAACAACAACAAGGAATAGCACCACAAGGGCCAATACGCGCTCAAAACTCATGTCTTGGCCAGATCCGCCAAGCGTAAGCACAGATCGCTTGAAAACCCAACCACCAGATGTCTGTTCGAATAGCAGTTGTAAAATGGCAGCAGGCAATCGTGAAACAATACCAGCCATGATGATCAAGCTAACACCGTTCCCAATTCCGTATTCATCAATCTGCTCACCAACCCACATGAGGAACATGGTGCCAACAACCATGCACAAAACAAGAGTCAAAAAATACCACCAACTACCGGTACCATAGACTTCCGGAAACCCCATCAGGGCACCTGAAGACTGGGAACCATAAAGAAGAAAATTAAGGTAAAAACCGGCTTGAACCATGCAAATAAATACAGTCAACAATCGGGTATAATTATTGATAATCTTCTGGCCAACCTGTCCCTCTTCTTTCATCAGACGATGCAAAGAAGGAACAACAAAAGCCAAAAGCTGCATGATAATGCCGGCAGAAATGTAGGGCATAATGCCCAAGCCGAACACAGTGGCGTTCGACAGATCACCACCAGAAAACATGGAAACAAAATTGAACAAGTTGTCCAAACCATCACCCGAACCCATACCACGATGAAGCGTGGATTGGTTCACGAAAGGTAATGGAATTGAAAAACCAATCCTGTAGATGGCAAGGAAAGCTAGCGTGAAAAGCAGCTTCCCCCTAAGTTCAGGAATTTTAAAGATATTCAGCAAGGCGCCCATTGGCCGCTCCGGCGTGTTCAGACGATGCGAAGGGCGAAAATCAATTCTTCGCCGGCTTGGGCTTCATCTTGTTGCGCACAGGGGGTTTTGGCTTGGCAACAAGCTCAGCCTTGCCGCCAGCCTTCTCGATTTTCTCGCGGGCTGACTTGCTAAAATGGCTGGCAATAACGGTAAGTTTGCGGGTAAGTTCGCCGGTCCCAAGAACCCTGATTCCATCGGCAGGCCCTTGAGCATGTCCAGACTTGTCCAGGAATGCCTGATCCACAACCGAACCTTCAGGCAAAGCTTGAAGATCACCCACATTCACAATGTGATAATCCTTCGCCCATGTTCCATTACTGAAACCGCGCTTAGGGATGCGTCGGAAGAGGGCCATCTGGCCACCTTCGAACACCTTACCAGGCATCTCAGCACCTGCTGAAGAGTACTGACCCTTCATACCACGGCTGGCGGTCTTACCATGGCCTGAGCCAATACCACGACCAACGCGCTTCTTCTTGCGCAGGCGATGAACGCCACTCGAAAGATTTGAAAGATCCATATTAGAGAGCCACTCCTCTCAAGCGCTGCACTTCTTCGCGCGAACGCAGATTTCTAAGGCCATCCAAGGTGGCCTTCACAAGATTGATTGGATTGGTGCTGCCATGCGATTTGGTCAGGATGTTGCTAACACCTGCAACCTCAAGAACCGCACGAACACTCGCACCAGCTTTCACACCGGTACCAGGACCTGCAGGAACCATGATCACCTTACTGGCGCCGTAACGGCCAATAATGCGATGAGGGATCGTGAAGGCACCACGCTTACCAGTCAGCGACACTCGCTTGATGCGACGAACACCATCAGTGGCATCTTTGGTGGCCTTCTCAACAGCAGGCGGAACTTCGTTCGCCTTGCCGTAACCAACAGACACCCGACCGTTCTTGTCGCCAACAACAACTAAAGCGTTGAAGGTGAAACGACGGCCACCCTTCACGGTTGCCGAACTCCGGCGCACCTTGATCAGCCGATCCTCAAGGCCGCCTTCGCCCTGCTCGCGCTGTTCCCTTTCCCTAGCCATGCTCTCACCTCACCCGTTGTCCGTCTTAGAAATCGAGGCCGCCCTTGCGGGCCGCGTCGGCCAAGGCCTTGATCCGCCCATGATAGCGATATTGGCCCCTATCGAAGCACACCTTCGATAGGCCGGCCGACTTGGCCTTTTCGGCAACCAGCAAACCAACGGCTTCCGCCGCCTTGATGTTGCCGCCGTATGTTAATTTGCCCTTCAACTCGGAAGATGAGCTGCAAGCTGCAACCAAAGTCTTGCCCTGATCGTCGTCGATGAGTTGCACATAAATATGCTTGCTCGATCGGAAAACGGTCAGGCGTGGCCTGGCTGCTGTGCCTCGTACTGCCCTGCGGACGCGATTGCGCCTCCGCTCCTGAGATACTGCTTTTCGCTTCTGCGCGTTCATGACGCCCCTCCCCGGGCGTTAACCTTACCGTTGTATCAATGTGCGCCCTAAGCGCCCTTTGTTTTGCCTTCTTTACGGCGAACGTTCTCACCGAAGTAGCGAACTCCCTTACCTTGGTAAGGTTCAGCAGGCTGGGCGGCACGCAACTCGGCCGCATATTGGCCAACCTGTTGCTTGTCAGCTCCCCTAACGGTGATGCAAGCGAGCTTTTCTTCGCCGCCACCACCTTCAATCTTGTAACCAGTCTCACCCACCTCGACAGTCACACCGTCTGGAGCTCGAACTGACTTGATGTTGGCAAAACCAAGCTTCAGCAATACGTTGCGCTTGTCTTTTTTGTCCAATTCAGCTTTGTAACCAAGGCCATAGACAACAAGACGACGCTCAAAACCTTTGTGAACGCCTTCAATCATGTTGGCAATCAAAGTGCGGGTCAAACCATGCACCGAGCGCGAAAGTCGATCATCACCCTTCCGAGTGACATTCACCTTCCGACCAGCAGCATCAAGACTGACCAACACATGGCTATGGGCATCAAGAGAAAGAGTGCCCTTGGCACCCTTAACCTCGACCTTTTGGCCGTTCACTTTCACCTCAACACCTGCCGGATAATCAACAGGTTGTTTACCGATTCGAGACACGAACAGCCTCCCCTTATTCCATAATCGCCACGCGCCGGTAACCGGCCGAAAATCATAAGCCACACAATGGGTCTAAACCCATTCAATCACCAAACAGTACAAAGAACTTCGCCGCCAACATTTTGGCTCTTGGCCTGGCGATCGCTCATGATACCTTTGCTTGTGGTCAACACACGGATACCTTGGCCGTCAAGAACACGGCCCAGCTCGCGGCGCGCAACATATACACGGCAACCAGGACGACTCTCGCGTTTGATAATGCGGATAACCTTCTCGCCTTCTGAACCATATTTCAGGTAAACGCGCAGCACGAACTTGCCGTTACCAATATTGTCCGAAGGAACTTCAGTGAACGAAGGGTGACCGTGATCGTCGGTACCAACCTTACCCACCTGAAAGTCGAGAACAAAACCTTCTTCACGAAGAACGCGGGCAATGCCCACCTTCATCTTCGTAGCTGGCATGTCTACAGCGGGACGCTCAACCCTGTTTGCATTTCGCACGCGAGTCAGCATATCCGCAATCGTATCGGTCATCATGGCTAAAAAAACTCCAATACCCAAACTGTGCGATTGACTACCAACTGGCCTTGCGAACGCCAGGAATCAAACCCTCACTGGCCAAATTCCTGAAGCAAATTCGGCAGATACCAAACTTGCGGTAAACGGCACGAGGACGACCGCAAATTCGGCAACGCATGCGGATGCGAATCTTTTCCCTAGGAGCCATCACCTTGCTGGCTTGGCGATCCTCAGGCTTCTTCTGCATTTGTTTGTGGTGCTCCTCAAGGCGAGCAAGCGCCTTTTTGAAACCCGCATTTTTGCCGTCAGTTGCCATTTCCAGTTCTCTCCGCTACCGTCCGCTGACTAATGTTTTGATCTTAACGCTGTGTTAACGGTTCAAAAAGCTGTTTATTCGCGAAAAGGCATGCCAAAGGCGCGAAGTAGCTCGCGAGCCTCGTCATCCTTGGTACTGGAAGTAACAATTGTCACATCCATACCCTGTGTGAAAGTAATCTTGTCAGGATTAATCTCAGGGAAAACCGCTTGTTCAGTCAAACCCATACTGAAGTTGCCGTTACCGTCAAAACTTCTTGGGTTGACCCCTCGAAAGTCACGAATTCTAGGAAGGGCCAGATTAATCAGACGATCCAAGAACTCATACATCCGCTTGCCACGCAGCGTTACTCGGCAACCAATTTCGTTGCCTTGACGAAGACGGAAACCCGAAACAGCTTGCCTAGATTTTGTAACCTGAGGCTTTTGGCCGGCAATTTGGGCAAGCTGCTCAGCAGCCTGTTCCATGCGGGATTTCTCCTGCAAAGCCTTACCAACACCCATGTTCAAAACTACTTTTTGAAGCTTGGGCAAACTGTTCACATTGGTTCTTCCCAGCTTGGTTACCAAGTTGGGAACAATCTCACTGCGATACTTTTCCAATAACCGAGCCATCAGACTCACCCCTCCAGGGTCACTTCGCTGCGTATTTAGGGTTCGCCTTCGCAATGACGCGCAAGACACCGGATCGACCGGCCTTCTTGCACCCCTTGCAGACCAATTGCTTCACGCCTTCAGTAGTGAAAGATATTCCTGTACGAACACCTTTCTTGCAGGCGCCACAGTAAAGCAAGACATTACTGTTATCTACAGGCAACTCAATCGAGAGACGGCCACCCTGAGAGTTCTTACCAGGACGCACATGCTTGTAGGTGCGGTTCACACCCTCAACAACCATCTTGCCCTTACTGGGCATGGTGCGAAGAACCTTGTGGGGCTTGTTGTCTCGATTGTCTCCGGCGATCATTATGACAAGATCGCCCTTTCTGATAGTCATGGCTTGCTCTCCTGGATCTGAACGACACTCAAGTCGAATCAGACCACTTCCTCCGACAAGTTGGTGATTTTTGCAAATGCCTTTTCGCGCAACTCACGGGCGACTGCCCCAAAGATGCGTGTGCCCATTGGCTCGTCTTCTTTGTTCAACAAAACAATGGCGTTGCGATCGAAACGAACATAAGTGCCATCAGCGCGACGGGTTGCTTTTTTGCAGCGAACCACCACACCACGAACCACTTCGCCCTGCTTCACATCACCGCCTGGATTCGCTTTCTTGACGCTGGCGATGATCACATCACCCAAACCAGCATAGCGCCTGCGTGTGCCACCCAAAACCTTCACGCACATACACTCTTTGGCGCCGGAATTGTCAGCAACATCAATGTAGGTATACATCTGAATCATCGGTCAATTCCCCTTGTGGTCAAATGCTCAGGAGCTGGCTTTCTTCTCACCAAGGCCACTCCCGGCTGAGCGCTTCACCACGCGAACCAGACGCCAGTTCTTGGTCTTAGAAATAGGGCGTGTTTCCATGATTTCGACGGTATCGCCAATCTTGGCAGTATTCGTCTCATCATGGGCGATAAGAACTGTCCTGCGACGGATTATCTTACCATAACGAGGGTGCTGGATCTGACGGGGAATCTCAACACGGCAAGACTTCTGCATCTTGTCGCTTGTTACCACTCCAATCACAGTCCTGCGATCGTTCCGGTCAGTGTCTGGACTTGCAGCCGCCGCATTATCCGCCATTTCAAACCTCTGAAAAACCTGTGCTGGTTATGAAGCCGATTACTTCTTAGGTGCCGCTGCCGCTTTGGCTTTAGCCTTGTCAGCCTTTGGCTTTGCCTTGGCCTTTTTCTCTGCGGCAGCAAGACGAGCCTTGTCATTCTGAACAATAAGTTCGCGACGAGCCAAGGTGGCCGCCTTCAAACCATCAACAAAAGCCTTTTGCGTAGCATCGTTGCTTGCATGGATAGCAGCATGACGCTCTTTGACGACTCCCTCATGCATGATGGTTTTCAGGCGAGCAAGCGCCCTGCGAGCCACTTGCAATTCACTGGTCGCACTCAGCCGATTGGTGGCCTGCTGAAGGCGCAAGTCGACGATACGACGAGCCAAGTCGGCCAGCATCAATCGCCTTTGCTCATCACCTAGGGTCCGCATCGACTGCGGTTTGTAACTCTTGTCCGCCATGGTCCTGAAACTCCAACCCGGTCTGATTTAACCTTAGCAAGCAAAAATTGGCTAATTAACCAACTGCCGGCCTGCGGGTCACAAACCTGCATTTGTAAGGCATCTTGTAAGCAACCTTTGCCAAAGCCACACGCGCAGCAGCCTCAGGAATACCACCAAGTTCAAAAAGCACCGTTCCTGGTTTCAGGACGGCTGCCCAAAACTCCGGTTCACCTTTGCCCTTACCCATACGGGTCTCAAGCGGGATGGCCGTCACAGATTTGTGAGGGAACACCCTGATGAACATCTTACCTTCGCCACGAATTGCATGGGCTAAAGTAATGCGACCGGCTTCAATAGTCTGGGCACTCAACCAGCCACCCTCGAGGGATTGCAGGCCAAATTCGCCGTAAGAGACCGTGTTGCCCCGGTTCGCGTTACCTTTTACCTTGCCGCGCTGGCTTTTTCGATACTTTACCCGTTTGGGCATGAGAGCCATCGCTCTTCTCCTCTGTCAGGTAGTCGCCGTTGTTAACCCACACCTTGATACCAATGTTGCCCTGAGCAGTCGAAGCCTCGGTGAAACCATAGTTCACCTTTGCTCGCAATGTGCTCAAAGGAATGGAGCCCAACATGCCGCTTTCGCAGCGAGCCATCTCGGATCCGCCCAGGCGACCCGACAACTGAATACGAACACCACGGGCGCCGCCACCCATAGCCATTTCCATCGAGCGCTTCAGCGTTCGGCGGAAACTTTGACGCTTCTCCAGTTGATCTGAGATGTCCTCAGCAACCAGTTGGGCGTCAACCTGCGGATTAGAAACCTCCACAGTCTTGACATCAATCAAGCGGTTGGTCAGGTTTTGGAGTTTATTGGTCAACTCCTCGACCTTGGCACCCTTGGGACCAATAATCAAACCCACCTTTGCGGCGGTTATGATCACGATCACCTTCTCACGGGTTCGCTCGATCCTAACAGTTGACACGCGAGCGTCACGCAGGTTCTTCTTGATGAACTTCCGAATCTTAAAGTCTTCAACCAATAACTCCGGGTATTCCCTTTTTGTGGCGCTCCAGTGACTCTTCCAGTCAAGCTTCACGCCGTTTTCAAGGGTCACCCCGGTCCGGAAACCATTCGGATTGACCTTCTGACCCATCAGACCACCCCTCCAACGCGGGAACCTAAAGGCTCCCTGACCGCGCCACTCATTGTCATTCCAAGCCCAGACCCACATGAATGTGAGCCAAACGCTTCATGATCGGATATGCGCTGCCACGAGCCCGTGGCATGCTACGCTTCAGAATCGGGCCGCAATCCACACGGGACTCAAGCACGATCATCTCTTCAACATCTTCAATTTCTTTGAACTTCGCATTGCCAATCGCACTCTTTAAAACCTTCTCCATCAACCGAGCACTACGGGTGATCTCAAAGGAAAGAAGCTGCATGGCAACATCAGCTGTCTTGCCACGAATCAAGTCCGCGTACAGACGAATCTTGCGGGGAGACATGCCAGCGTACCGGTATGTCGCCCTGGCTAAAACTCGTTCTTCCACTTTCTTGCCGCTCATCTCTCAAATCTCCCAGCCGCCAGCAAAACTGACGATCAAATGTCTTTACTGGCTTACTTCGAAGAGGACTTCGATTTCGCTGTATGACCACGGAAGGTTCTGGTTGGTGAAAACTCACCAAGATTGTGTCCCACCATGTCTTCGGTGGCATAAACCTTCAAAAACAGCTTGCCATTATGAACCAAAAAAGTGAGACCCACAAAGTCGGGAATGATCGTGCAATCACGGGCCCATGTCTTGATAGGATCGCGGTTGCCTTTTGCCTTCAACTTCTCGACTTTCTCGAGCAGCCGCAAGTCAACATGAGGGCCCTTTTTCAGCGATCTTCCCATTTATACCGCGGCCTAGGCCGCCCTCCAATTCAATCCAAAATTCAAGAAGAAGTTTTCAACCGTCCGCTCGTTAGCTTGGCAACCCACGAGGTCCAGGTCGGCGACGACGAATAATAGCCTTGTTGCTTGGTTTGCGCTTCTGACGGGTTTTGCCACCCTTAGCCAGAACACCCGTAGGTGAACATGGATGACGGCCACCCGAAGTTCTACCTTCACCACCACCCATTGGGTGATTGACAGGGTTCATCGAAACGCCGCGATTGTGAGGCTTGCGACCAAGCCAACGCTTACGACCAGCTTTGCCCAAGCTGATGTTCATGTGGTCAGCGTTACCAAGCACACCAATGGTTGCCCGACATTCACTTGGAACACGACGCATCTCACCACTGGGCAAAGTAATCTGTGCCCACTTGCCTTCTCTGGCAGTCAACACAGCACCACATCCAGCCGAACGAGCCATCTGACCACCACGGCCAGGTTGCAATTCAACATTGTGCACAGACATGCCAAGCGGAACCTTCCGCAGAGACATGCAATTACCAAGCTTGGGCTCAGCAGTGTCACCGGACTGAACCCGGTCACCTGCCTTGAGTCCTTGAGGTGCCAAGATGTAGGTCTTCTCGCCATTGTCATACTGCAGCAAAGCGATTCGAGCAGATCGGTTAGGATCATATTCAATCGCCACGACCACAGCTGGCACACCGTCATGGACTCGCTTGAAATCAATCAAACGATAACGACGCTTGTGACCACCGCCACGGAAACGGGAAGTAATAATTCCCTGATTGTTACGACCACCAGTTTTCACCAGCGGGCGCAGCAATGACTTTTCCGGTTTGCGACGTTTGTCAGTGATGTCAGCAAAGTCGCTAACCGACATTTGGCGTCGGCCTGGCGTTACCGGTTTGAATTGTCTGATACCCATCCCAATCTCCTCTTGGCCGTTGCCGGCTTAGAACAGCTCGATCGGCTTGCTTTCCGCATCAAGCGTCACATAGGCCTTTTTCCAGTTGGCCAAGCGACCCATGCGAGAACGATAAGCCCTGGCTTTACCCCGACAGTTCATAGTGCGAACATGAGCAACAGAAACTCCGAAAAGGATCTCCGCCGCTCGCTTGATTTCTGGCTTCGTTGCCCATGGGTTCACTTGGAACGCATAGGTCCGCGAAGACTCAGCCATTGCATTCATTTTTTCTGTAACAAGCGGTGCCACTATCACCTGGTGCGGATCCAAATTAGGACCGCACGGGCGGAGGGCTGCGGGTTGCTTCTTGGTCGACATGATCCGATCACTCCTCCTGATCAGGCGCTCTCTATTACCTTGGAACCCGTTCGCAGGGCCTCAAGGGCATCACGTGTCAAAATCAATCGCTTTTGACGCATAATGGTTAACGCATTGAAATCATTCACTGGCATTACCGCAATACCTTGGATATTGCGTGTCGATAACCAAATGTGCTCGTTTGCCTTGTCTATTCCAACCAAGCAAGTCACACCATCAATCCGTTTGTCAAAGCCCTTGCCGACAACATCCTTCTTACCGCGCAAATTCAATGCGCCAAGGATCTTGCTCATCTGCGATGTCTTGACTGCAGTAAAATCAAGCTTGTCAAGAATGATCGTTTCTTGATCCTGAAGCTTACTCAAAACGGCCATGCGTGTCGCCGCACGTACCGCTTTCTTAGGCATGTGGTATTCGTAGTCTCGAGGCTTAGGCCCCTTCGCTGTACCACCACCACGACGTTTGTTCGTTCGTTTGGTACCGGCACGAGCACGTCCAGTTCCCTTTTGACGAAAAATCTTTTTCGTGCTACCCGCCACTTCACCACGACGCAGAGTCGAGTGAGTACCAGCTCGCTTATTAGCAAGTTGCATCAGCACCACATCGTGAAGAAGCTGACGATTCACTGATCCTCCGAAATCGGCAGGATCAATTTCAACCGTTCCAACTTCTTTACCTTCGGTGCTCATCACCTTCAGGCTCAACATTGCACTACCCCAACCTTGTTTCTCAAGCGTCAACAGGACTCATTCCATCACCCTTTGACATAGGGTGACAGCGAGTACCCTCGGCCCAAACCTACTCCCGGGAACGAACAGGGCCCGGCTTGAGGCCGGACCCCTTTTCCCACAACCAAGGGTTAAGCCCCGGTTGTAAGCACGCGAATCTTGATGTCCACACCCGCTGGCAGGCTGAGGCCCTTGTTCAGAGCCTCCACCGTCTTACCTGTCGGGCGCAGAATGTCGATCAGACGCTTGTGCGTACGAATCTCGAACTGCTCGCGTGATTTACGGTCGATGTGCGGGCTACGCAGAACCGTGTATCGCTCTATCCTTGTCGGTAGAGGAATTGGCCCGTGTACATCCGCCTCGGTCCGCTCAGCGGTTTCCGCAATTTCCTTGGCGGTACGATCCAACATCTCGTGGTCATACCCTTCCATCCGAATGCGAATCCGCATGCGCTCGTTCATGAAACCGCCTTCATTCCCGCCAATTCAATCTGTAAACCATAACCGATTTTTTCACAAAACCAAACAAAACCGTACAGCGACCTTGCCGCTGGCGGTCTTTTGCCTAGTTGCTAGTTCAACCGGGAAGTTGCAAGGCTATCTGATTCCTTTCGTACCTGTCAAGGCACTCTCACCATCCAACTATCGTTTCTATGCTGTTTTTCCTTCAAAAATCGCCTGCAAGCCTGCCTCAACCTTCCCAGCCGGCCAAACCCGTAAATATTCCGGATCTAGCAACACTAATCGGTCACCAGCCCTTTCTGCATGGTTTAAAGGGCCGTACCGAACAAATCGGCTTGATGATCGCCCCGCGTGAATCGCCCGGAAACCTTCTCCTAAGGCAAATCCCTCACTCCAACTTTCCCGAATTACCATTTCCCTCACAAACCCTTCCGGCATTCCTAATGGGATTCGATAAAAGACCGGAGTAAATGACAAATCCCGTTTTTTACCGATAAATTCAGTTATTTTATTCAGCTGACCTTTTCTATTCTTTTCCAAATTATTCAATAATTCACCCACAACGGCAGCCCTGGTTGCCATCTCATCATCATGCGTTTCCAGCTGAGCTTCCAATGCTGCCAACTGCAAAACACTTGGTGTTGCCAAGGCAACCCCTCGCGAAACTTTTAACCAGGCCCTCTGACGCAGAACTCCATTGCTTGTTACCAGTAATCCACCCCTGCCTACGGATATAGGTTTTCCACCACCAAAGCTATATATTCCAATATCTGACTTTGTTCCAAAATGGGTTCCGTTTTCTTGTGCACCAAAACATTGGCAAGCGTCTTCAATCAGTAATATCGAATATTTTTTGCATACACTCGCTATTTCATTCATTTCAGCCACACCACCATAAAGGTGGCTCACAATCACAGCCTGAACAGTTTTCCCAAATTTTTTTGCCTCTTCCAGCGAAAATTCCAAGCTACTACCACACATTTGCGGGCTGTCAGCCCGGATATCCACCAAAAGCGGTAATGCTCCAAGCGCATGAATTGTGTGAAAATTGCCCGGATAATCGTAAGCCGCCATCGCAACCAATCCACCCGGCTTCACTCCTGCCGCATGAAGCGCCAACTCCATCGCCAGAGTCCCGCTTTGCGCCAAAAGTACATGCTTAGCGCCTAGATAGTTCGCCAGCTTCTTCTCAACCCTTTCGGTTCGCTCAGGTTCATACCTAGCCCATGAACCATCCAGCAAACAGGCTTCTACCGCCCTGCGAACCGACTCATTGGCCGGCCGCGCCCCAAATGAAGGTGGAAGAACGGCACCCGGTTTCACCTAGTTTCTCCCTAATGAACCTTCCCTAGTCAGCCACTTCTCTTCAAATCACCTTCCCTTTCACCGCCTGAATTTGCCTCGCCCTTGCAACACTTCTTCAAAAGGGGCCTTGGGCACCACCACCACCATTCCTGGCAAGGTTGTCACTGCTGCCGCCAAACCCGCTCCCTCCGGCCTACCCAAATTCAAGCGCACAGGGTCTTTTTGCCCCGCCACATTCCATTCAATCGCCAATCCGCTTTTGGAAGGATCTAGCCCCAATCCCGGGTCACCCCCACCGCTATAAGTCATCACCTTTTCAAAGCGCAGCATTTTTAAACTCTGAAGCAATTGCGTCACCTTCTCCTGCGCTACTGGAAAATCGGTGGCAGGATCTTTGGCCGCCCACTGATCATTTTCCTTTTCTAGAACCAAATTTAATGGCACACCATTCACAGATTGCCACCCGGTTAGCTTCAAACGGTTCACTTTTGCCAAGTCCATAACCGAAAAAAGCTGACGGTTTTCCCAAGGGGTTTCCATAATGGCCCGAAGCGACATATCCACGGTAAAAACACGGTCAACCCAACTGGCTTTGGCAAAAATCCCACCATCCCCACTTTCTTTGCCCAGCGAAAACACCCGGGCAAGCGGCTTGCCATCCCCGCCAGTCAAGTTCACCGTCAGGCCCATAGCCGCCGGTTCCAATCCCTGCGAGACAAGTTGCTGGCTCGTGGGTTTTTCCACAACCAGCTTCCTCGCTTGCAAAGCATTCAAATTCACCAAAAGCGCACGAATCACTTGCGCATCCACCGGCAAACTTTCCCGCTCTTTAGGCCCACTAAACTTCCATACCTCTGATTTGTCCTTGCGGGTAACTGTCAGGGTTTCCGCCCCCTTTGCTAGCGATATGCCCGTCACAGCTTCCAATGCTGCCTCACCCGCTACGGCATCACCGGCAAACGAAGGCACCTTGCGGTCCAAATATGCCAGCGGCCCCTGCTCCACCAAATCGAGAAGCGCCTTGGGCACCATCAAGACTGCCTGATCCTTCCCCATTACCCGTAACAAAGCCGCTTCCTCACCCAACCTGCGCCCCAAAACCACCTCGGCAACAGGTGCGGTTTCTTTGCGCACCGGTTTGCCTGTCGATGGTTGGACCAATTTGTCTTCTTTTTTCGTCTCCTTTTCCGCTGCCCCTTTGTCCACCCCGGCCGTCCACAACCGCACAGAAACCTGCTGACCTGCAGGCTTGTTCAGTTCCAATTCCGCACGCTTGGCAGCGTTATCTTCCACAAAACGCCCCCGGGCGTTTTTCATAGCCTCAAGAAGACTATTCACTGCCACCAAATCCACAGCCTGCCCTTCAGCAACACCAGGCCTGAACAGCTTGTATCCCCCTGGCAAATCAGTACGCACCAATTCCATGCGGCCCAAACCGTTGTTTATCTCAATCCAATCAGGCTCACCACTCAGCCTCAAAACTGCCCGATCCCGAATCAGACCCGGATCATCCAGCAAACGGACCAAATCGTTCACCGGGCCCCCCGGCACCAAAACCACGCTCCCAGTTCCTTCGATCGTTGCTTGAAATCCCTTGAAAGGCAGCCCTTTTTCCCCAGGTTTTTCAACCGTCTTGTCCAAACCAACCAACAAAACCACCCTACCACCTGCTGAATCTGCCTTTTCGCCAGGCTTCCCTTCACCAGCTCCTTGCGCCCGCTCCACCTCCACACGCAACACCCTGTTTTTGGCGGCGTCCAGACCATAACCGGCCAGGTCTTTCACCCCGTCAGCAATAAAATCGTTGCGCTCTCCAGCCCGTTCACCAACTTGTTCAACACGCAAGCTTGCAATCGCCTTCAAAATAGCCCCGGTATCTAGCTCCGGCACAACGGCTCCACCCTGGGCCGCCACCGATGCCGGCCCAGCCATCCCATAGGCGGGTGTTTCATACTTCCAAGCACCCTGCGCTTTACGCAGGCCCACCGCAGGCTTTGCACCCTGCGGCCCGCTGCTCAACTGAAACTGCTCGATATCTGTCTCTGCACCCAGTAGGCTCCGCTCGCGCAACGCACCCAGCGCACGAAAAACCGGCTCCAAATCCCTCTCAAGCATCACCTGAGGGGTGGAGCCACGACCGCTTGCCAACACAAAAGCCAGATTCCCCGCAGCTCCAGGAACCGATTTTCCCACCACCAACGAATGCTCTTTGCCATCTTTGCCTGTCAAAGTCACCCGGGCCACGGGCTGGGACAAGCCAGTCTGCTCATCCGCCACTTTCGCGTCGCGATCCTCTTCCCTGCGCCCCTCCAAAACAGCCCGAACCAGATTGTTCACCGCGAAACCATCTGCGGCCCCTTGAAAAGGTTGCTCAAAACTCCACTTCCTCGTTTGCCCTTCACGCTTCAAAACCAGCGCCTGCACTTCGGGGCGGCTACGCTCCACCCTCAGCCCGACAATATTCTCGCTCGGGTTCACATCCACACCCGTCGCCTTCAACAATTCGGGAAAAAGCGCCCTTCCCTGATCTCCATTCTCGGGCCCTATGGAGATGGCCACCGCCAGCAACAGCAGCAGGGCCAAAAATATCCCACCCAAAATAAAGGTCGTGCGAAAATTCATCTCTCAAATACCCCAAAGGCTTCACCAAATGGCCCTGCATGAATAAACAGGCCCGCATCCACTCAGTTGCGTCGCACCAACCACATGCCCGCACCCAGTCCAAAAATCGCCACCATCGCCAAACCAAGGGGAAGCCAGCGCATGCGCCCCAGTTCAAGGGTGTCTCGCCTCGCCCTAAGTTGGTAGGTTTTCCTCTCGAACTTCTGGCTCGACTCAACCGGCTTGCTGCCAATCCCCGGCCTTTCACGCAACCACCCACAGCAACTGGCAACCAATTCCAAACTCGCTGTATCGCCCACCCGTTTGATAAATTCATCTGTCACAAATTTGGCATTGCCAATCACCACCGCCCTAGGCGCGCCCGATTCCTGGACCGTCACGCCCAAATGAATTAGGCCGCTCGGCTTGGCCGGGCTCTTACCTTCTTTCCAACCTTCACTCTTGACCAGTTCCTCAAAAGAAGCCGATGCATCGGCAACCACACGGCTGTCAAATTGCGGATATGCCACCAAAAAAGGCTCAACCTCTGTGGCTGATGCGCCCCCTGCCGGGTCCGCCGGCACCGTCAAACCCTTCAGCGGTCGCGCATCTCGCATGGGAAATGGTGTGGGCTGCCCTTGCGAGATGAACGCCTTCGCCAGCGGCGAATTCGACCGCGGGTTCGAGATCGCCAAAGCATCCGTCGGCGGTTTCAACCGGCCCGACAAGATGACCGCGTCTTCAACTTCCACTTTCAGTTTTGCCAACAGCCCCTTGAGGCGCGGCATGGGGCTGAAAACCTGCCGCCCACCCTGACGCTCCCGCGCGGCATCCAACAAGATCACCAGTTTGCCCTTTTTCCCACCCTCGCCACCGCCCATAAAACGGTCCAGTGCCGCTATCGCTTCCGCAGGTGGATCTATCCGCGGGCCGGCCATCAGCACAATGTCCGCATCCGCCGGCACTGACTTGGTCGAGGCATCCAGCACCAGCTTGTCAACACGGTAGTTGGCCTTCCCCAGTTCGCTTGCCAACTCACCAATTGTCCCCCCTTGGGCTGCAAGCTCGCCCCCCGTACTCTCATATTCCCCATTGCCGGTGGTCAAATAAATCACGCCCTTTGATTTGTTTTCACCCAAAAATACAAGGGTGTCGAAAAGTTTAGCCTCCCCCAAAAATTGCAGGGTTGCCGGAGGTGCGGGCTGCCCCGGCTGCGCCATCGGCCCACGGTCCTGCCGATACAGGTCAGTCAGCTTCACAAATTCATGGTTCTGCTTTCCATCCGGCCCATAAACAATCAGCATGCCAAGTTCCTTGGGGAACTGGTATTTCTCACCCAAACGATCATATTCTTCCAGGTCGCTGGGCACTTCCAACAGCTTGAATCGAACCAAATTCGGCTGCACACGCCGGCAATTCTCAACCAGCGTCGCCATCTCCGTTCGGACAAACTGGCTGGCGCCAGAAAACGGGTTCACAAACAAATACACCTGCACCGGATCGCTCAACGCTTCCAAAAAACTGGCCGATTTCGGACTCAGCGTGTAAAGCGAACTTTCCGTATGGTCAAAGGTCTGGTTGAAAAGATCAAAACGACCCAATCTCAAATTGCTGAACACATTCACAAACAGCAAAATTCCAACCAGCAGCATGCCTGCAACCAGCGTGTTGGCCCCATACATCAGCCGCCGCATCGCCGGCCCCTGGTGCTCACTGCCGCTGGCTAACAGGCTCGCACCCAAAAGCAAACCCACCCCCATCACCAACAACGCGCCCGTCAAGATCAGTGGCATCGGCTGGCGGCGCCATTCCAACAAACCACCGCCAAATACCTCACGAAAAGGCCCATGCGCAAATGGCAGCACTAGCCCTATCACAAATAGGGCCAATCCAACTGCCGCCAGCGACATCACACTCAGAAATTTCTGCGACGCCTTCGCTTCTTCCACAGGCAAAGCCGTCTCCGCCTGGTTCACCGGTTCGCTCATCGGGCCACCTCCAGACGCACGCTTGTCCACCCGCTTGTTGACCAGCTCATTGCCATCTCCTCGCTTCCAAAACCTTGGTGGCCACAAACAGCGACAACACCGCCAGGCTGATGTGGAAAACCAGTTGCCTGGGCACAAGCTTCCCCTCCAGCGAGCTTTCCCAAAGGTTCAAAAACGAAACATGCTGTAAAACCGTGCTCCAAGCCGTGCCCTCTATTCCTTGGCGGAACTGCAATATGTAGGGCGACAACAACAGGATCATTGCCGTCAGGGTCAACGCACCCGAAATCAGTTGGTTGCTCGAAAGCGAACTGAGCGCCAAGCCAAGGGCGATAAAGCCCGCACCGCTCACCACCAGCGCCAATGCATAGCTCATGAGCGGCCGGTAGTCGAAACCTGGCTGGTTGGTAATGGGCAAAGCCAGCAAATACAGACCAAAAGGCAGCCAAATAATCAGGTAGGTCACCAATGCGGCAAAGAACTTGCCCAGCACAATGGACAACTCGTCAACCGGGGCCGTCAGCAACACCTCCAATGTGCCCGAACGCTTCTCCTCGCTCAAAAGGCGCATCGTCAAAAGGGGCACACCAAACAGCACGCACAACACAATGAAAAGCTCAATCACATAGTTGCCCAAAATCGGCTCCAGCACTTGCCGATCCGCCAGTCTGTCTAGAAAAAGGCTGTAGCTGGTCCAGGTGCCAAGGGCAAAAGCCATCATCACGAAATAAGCGATTGGTGATAGGAAAAAAGCCGCCATTTCCCTGCGAAAAACCACCACCGCCGGGCTTTCCGATACCAGCGCGAACGATCCCAAACCCACCAGCAACGACAGGGCCAAAATGATCCAGCCTCCTGGAATAAAGTGGCTGGCCCCCTGAGCCCTCCACACACCCCAAGCATGCAAACCCGACCGGACTATGACTGCCGCGGCCAAGCCCATTCCCACATAGCAGGCAATCCAACCCAACTTGTAAGCCGTGTCGCTCGAAAGCCCGACTAGCCCAAGGTAGCCCAATACCGCGATAAGGCTAAAAAGCGCCACCAGAGTGGGCAAACCCAAATTGGTGAAGTCCCCTCGCTCGGCCAACATGAAAAGCCACAAAATACCCGCAAGCGCACCAATCGCACCCAAAAGGCCAATTACCCTTGGTGCCCAAACAGCCGCCAATCTCGCCGATTGGTCCTTACGTTTTTTTTCACCTAGCCCCAACGACCGCGATGCCGCAAGTGCCAAGGGCAAACCCACCAAAAATCCGCCTGCTCCCAAGGCCCGGCCTTCCAAAAAAAGGTTGCCGCTCACCAGTGCAGCCATTCCAGCAACCATAAGCAGTGCGCCAAGGCCCAAATAAGCGAGCAAAATCGCCACGCTCCGCTCTAGTGCCGCATGCACCATCAACAACAAAAATCCTAAAAGCGCACCCACCAGCCCCACTGAGGGGCCAACTGGGAAGGCCCGCTCGGCAAAATGCATGGCCACCCCGAACAGCCCCACCATCACCATCACCGCCCCACAAGCGCCAAGCGTGGGCGGTAGCGATCGGTCCTCGGCTATCAAGTCCGATGGACCGCCAGACGCGGTTATTCCGGATGAATTCGGGCTCAATCGATCAACGGGTTGGCTCATGATTAATCAACCCTCACTATTTGCGGTTTTCCACGGTTTGCAGCTCCCGGCGCACCCCCACTTGGAAACGCCTCAGCATTGTTGATTTCGTTCCACCGGTCCTGCAGCGTGCGACGCCGAAAATCCAGCCTTCGCAACGGAAGCGATCGCTCAACTAACAGCCGGGCCACTTCTGCGCGGGGGTCAAAACCCTCAGGCAACCTCACCGAGCATTCCACCCAACCTTCTTCCAAGCTCTGGGTTTCAAGAGGGTGGCTGGCAACCACTGCACGCAGCGCTCCCACACTCGCCCCGCTCTCACCTTTGGCTTCCACCAGCATCAGTTGGTCCCGTTCAAGCGCAGCCAATCGCTG
>CAIWHS010000431.1 GCA_903912515.1 uncultured Planctomycetaceae bacterium | reverse complement strand
TCAGCCACACCCCAAGGCGACACCGCCGACTGGCCTCCTGCCCCCTAACACCCGACCCCTTAGCAATAGCTGGCACCATTTGCGATTCCGCCCACGCCGCCGCCCATGGTAGCCTGCGCTTTGGGTTTCTTCGGGCGCCAGGCGACGCATCCATGACCAGACTGGCCATTCCCAAACTGCTGGCGTTTTTACTGGTGGCCTGCACCACACTCTGGATCTCCGCCTCCTCACTCAGCCTTTCCGCCACCTTCGATGAACCCGTCTACCTCAAATGCGGCCTCGATTGCTGGGCCAACCACACCCACAAGCCACTCATGCGCCTGGGCACCATGCCCCTCCCGGTCGATCTCGAAACCCTCCCGCTCAACCTCTGGTACTGGTGGCACCAAACCACACCCGATTTCAACAACGACTTCGGCTGGATGCTCACCGTCGCCCGCACCACCGCCCTCCTCTTCTGGTGGAACCTGCTACTGCAGTGCTGGCGGCTGGGTACCCTCATCGCCGGCCCGTGGTGCGGCCTCTCGGTGCTGGCCACCGTGGCACTAGAACCCAACCTCATGGGCCACGCGGCCCTCGCCACCACCGACATCGCCGTCACCGGCTGCATGATCGCCACGCTCGTCGAATTCATGCGCTACCAGCAATCCCCTTCCCGCCTGCTCTGGTGGAAAGTCGCCCTGTGGTGGGCACTATCCCTGTTCGCCAAGGCCTCCGCTCTCGTCTTCGTTCCCATACTCATCCTCTCGGCAGAAGCCCCCGCCTTGGCCAGCCTGTGCCGCCAACATGGCAACAGCCCGGCCCTCCGCCACGAACTCTGGATAAAACTAAAAAGCTGGATGGCCCTCGGTTTCACTGCCCTCGCAGTCGTCTTCCTCCTCGTCGGCACCGACTTCCAGCGCGAGCGCACCTTTGTCGAATGGGCAAACAGCCTCAAACCCGGCCCCCTGCAAACCACCCTGGCCTGGCTGGCAGATCACCTGCGCATCTTCACCAACGCAGGCGAAGGCTTGGCCCAGCAAATCAAGCACAACATGCGGGGCCACCCAAGCTACTTGCTAGGCGTGGGCCACCCCAAAGCAGTCTGGTACCACTTCCCAGTGTTGCTGCTCATCAAGCTGCCCACCTGGTTTTGGCTGCTGCTGCCCTTCACCCTCTGGCGGCAATGGAAATCACCCTGGGTCCCGGGCCTGGTCGCCTGCGGCCTGCTACTCGCCTTCAGCGTCAATTGCCGGGTGCAAATCGGCCTCCGCCTGGTCTTCCCGCTGGTCCTCATGCTCATGGTCGTCACAGGCGTCTCGCTGGCCACCTGGTGGCGCGATGCCGCCAAACCAAGGCGCGGCCCACTTGCGGCAACCCTACTCCTCTTGCTCTGGGGCAGCCTCACCATGGCCCGCCAATTCCCAGACGGCCTCCGCTACATCAACGATTTCTCCGCCAACAATGCCCAGCCCCAGTCCCTCGTCAGCGACTCCAACTACGATTGGGGCCAAGGCCTCTTCGATCTGGCAAGCAATTTAAGGCCCGATCTAAAGCCCGATCCAGCCCAGCCCATCTGGGTCGTCTACTGGGGCGGCGATCCCCGGGTAGACATGCCCCCCTTCCGCAGGCTCACTCCCGCAGCCCAAGGCATCACCAATGCCGACTCTCTCAAACTTTGGCTACCTGGCAAAACCGTGGCCGTCAGCGCCACCATCTTGCACGGCCCACCCCTGCCTCCCGAGTACGAGCTAATCCGCAGCCACTTCCAAAACCAAAAGCCCATCCAACTCACCCGCTGCTACGCGGTCTACCGCCTACAGCCCGCCAGCCCCAACTAACATGCAAACCATCCCGCTGGCCGAGGGTGGCTATATCCTGCTGCTAAAAAACTTCCTCACCCCCACCCAAGCCGCCACCTGCTTCAAAACCCTGCTGGCCGAAACAACATGGCTGCAAAAGCCCGCCCCCTTCGGCCACACCCAGCCCAGGCTAACCGCCGCCCAAGGCGACCCGCACATCAACTACCACTACTCAGGCACCACCAACCCGGCCTCCCCATGGACCCAAACCCTGCTGCAACTGAAAGACCGCATCCAATCAGTCCAAGGTGTTTACAATTTCTGCCTGCTCAACCGCTACCGCTCAGGCGCAGACAGCGTCGCCTGGCACGCAGATAACGAACCAGGCATGGCAGACACCATCGCCTCGCTGTCGCTGGGCGCCACCCGCACCTTCCGCATCCGCCACAACACCACCCGCCAAACCCATTCTTTCCAGCTGGTAGATGGCACACTACTCATCATGGGCGGCACCATGCAACGCTTCTGGCAGCACGCGGTACCCAAAACCGCCCAACCGGTTAGCGAGCGTATCAACCTAACCTTCCGCTGGCTCAATCCATAGTTGCCCCCAAGACCCCGCCTGCTAAGCTCTTTCCAAGCACACCTCACCAAGAGCAACCATCAAGAGGCTTCTTCCATGTCCAATTCACTATCAAAAATCCAAATCGCCATACTGGCAACAATCAAACCCCTCACCGCACTGGCATTCCTCGCAACTATGGCCATGGCCACTCCCGCCCAGTCCGTGCAAAAAGACATTCCCTATGTGGCCGGCGGCCACACCCGCCAAGTGCTGGACATCCACGCACCCAAAAACGCGCAAAATCTGCCCGTGGTCTTCTGGATCCATGGCGGCGGCTGGCAAACAGGCGACAAGTCCGCCGTGCAACTCAAACCAAAAGCCTTCAATGACTTGGGCTTTGTCTTCGTCTCCACCAACTACCGCCTCCTGCCCCAAGTCGACATGGCCACCATCATCCGCGATGTGGCCAAGGCCATCCGCTACACCCACGACAACATCGCCAAACACGGCGGCGACCCCAAACGAATTTTCGTCATGGGCCACTCCGCCGGCGCCCAACTAGCCGCCATCGTCTGCACAGACGACCGCTACCTCAAGGCCGAAGGTTTGCCCCTCACCATCCTCAAAGGCTGTGTCCCAGTCGATGGCGATACCTACGATGTGCCAGCCATCATCGAAATGGCCGAAACCCGCGCCCGTGTCCATGGCCTGCCAATGCCCACCTTCGGCCACAGGGTCAAGTTCGGCGACAACCCCCAAAAACACAAAGACTATTCCGCCGTCAACCATGTGACCAAAGGCAAAAATATCCCACCATTTCTCATCATGTATGTCGCTGGTCACCCCGATAACAACGCCCAAGCCCAAAGGTTGGCCAACGCCCTCAAAGTCGCCGCTATCCCCGCCACCCTCTACGGCGCAAGCGAATCCACCCACGACAAAATCAATAACGACATCGGCTTGGGTTATGACCCAGGGACCAAACTTTTGTGGGAGTTCATAGGCAAAAGCCTGCAACCCTGAGCCCAAGGCAGCGGCCCGGTCCGGCAAATGATCAACGCGACGGGTCTGGGTTCAGATATTCCTGCACCGGACGCTTGTTCAACTCCACCAGCTTGGGCAAAGTGGCCAGCAGGGATTGGTCCTGCCCGGGTGGCACACTCAGTTCCAGATTGGTCAATTGGGGAAGGGTTTTCAACGGGCTCAAGTCGGTCACCCTGCTACCGCCGATGCTCAGGCTCCATAGGAACCTACTGCCCGAAATCGGCGCAAGATCGGAAATGTTGGTGTTGTGGCATTCCAGCAAATGCAACGGCTGACCCCGCAGGGGTTCCAGGCTTTCCACCGGGGTCTCCTCGCAGCGGACCGCGCGCAAGCGCATGCCGCCTAGCGGGCTTAGGTCGCGCACCAGGGTTTTCAGTTTTTAGTAATGCATTTACATAGGAATCGGCAACCACTATTTTCAAGGTGTAAAATAATGAACAATCCCATGCCAGAAATTTTTATCGAGATCTCAGAAGATGAATTCGACAACCGTTACCAACTGCTCGAAAACCATATCAATCCACATGCTTCATGGGCAAATGGTGACCGCCCTGGCTGTCTTTTTGAATCCTTCGGTGATGAACTTAATTTTGTAAACCAACAAGACCCCCAAACAATTTGGACCCTAATTGATGGCGATGATGGTGACATGTACCTGATCAGCGGCCTACATTTCATCAACCGGGTTGGCTACCTTTTATCAACTTCCCCAGTCCCCATAAACACTACCGTGCAGGTTCACTTGCCAATGTCTGTCGATGACTAAAAAAACCTAAGGCGTGAATAGTAACCCACCTATTCCCCAAACTTGTTTAATTCACGACTCACTGTCATCCTTAAATTTAAACCGAATGACTCGCGTCAACAAATATTTCATTTCGATGGAAATCAAGCGCTTCTTTCAACGGACTAAATCGCTCAGGCTCATTAAGCCTGGCGCCCTTCACTTCTAAAATAGAACAGGGGTACTGGGCATTTTTCGCTGCTTCCCCTAGCTTTTTTGATACCAAGAGGCATAAATCTTGATCAAACGAAATAAGTCCTCGGTCAAAAGCCTTGTCAAAAAGAACATTAAGGCAAATACCATTCCTTGGATTTGCTCGCAATCTGGGCTCTCTGCTCCAAGGAAATATATGACTAGCCACAAGAATCTCTGGCAATGAAACACCTGTAATGGCGCATTTAAGACCATAGGCAGCCAAAACTGACCTGCGGAATACCGACTGAGCCAACCTTACCTTTACAGTCGCATCTCTCTCAGTTGGCTCCTCATTCCATAACTCAATATTTTGCCAATCGACTTCTTGTTTTACTTTTATAAGCCAAATTTTTTCCATGCTCGCAGATAATTCTTCTGTATTTTCTAAATAGTTAGCCCACAACTCCCTATCGGCCTGACTTGTTCCTTTTAAACCTGTCCGGTTGGTTTTACGAAACTCCGGGTCTAGGCTTGCAAAGTTACAAGCCTTCATTGCCACAGCAGAGGGAGTTCGCTCAATAAGCCTTGCAGTTTCAACAACCTCTTTTGCCGTTTGATGAAGACGACCAAATGGCTGCGTCAAATAAAGCCTCAAAGCCAATAGCTGTTCATCGTGACTCCATTTTTTCTGAATAGCCATTGGCTGTTAACCGCCCTATTGCAGGTTTATTCATATCCCTGCCAGGTTACGCCAAGTCATATTTTCTGCAACTTAATTTGGCTTTGTAATAAAGCTCATTTCCATAGTGTTTTTATTAACAATTAAATGCCATTTTTAAAACCAAACCAAATGCCACCTAGCTCCCCCCTAAATACCACCAAAACCCCAATCCCAAACCCCAATCCAAACCAAACACCACAAAATCCCCTCCCCAAAAAAATCCAAAAATTTTTTCAAATTACCTCTCGCAACAACTCAATACACCGAATCAAAATGGAAAAATCAGCCGTGGATGCGGTTGGCTCGCCTGGGTCTGGCCAGACTGGCAAGCAAAGGGCTCACGCCCAAGTTCTTTGACAACTCGGTTCGATGCTATCACCCGTGCGGGATCTACGCGCTCAGGGTGGCAAAGGGGTGCAGGCGCAATTGCCCAAGCCAGCCAAGCCTAAACAATCGGCTGGCCCAATCGCCAAGCAAAGCAAACGGGCTAAGTCTGGATAATCGGCTGGCCCAATCGCCAAGCAAAGCAAACGGGCTAAGTCTGGACAATCGGCTGGCCCAATCGCCAAGCAAAGCAAACGGGCTAAGTCTGGATAATCGGCTGGCCCAATCGCCAAGCGAAGCAAACGGGCTAAGTCTGGACAATCGGCTGGCCCAATTGCCAAGCAAAGCAAACGGGCTAAGTCTGGATATCGGCTGGCCCAATTGCCAAGCAAAGCAAAGCGAAGCAAACGGGCTAAGTCTGGACAATCGGCTGGCCCAATCGCCAAGCAGGGCAAATGTGTGGGTTACTGCTTTTTAAGGTGAAGTTTTAAATGATAAAAAGCGGAGGAGGGGGGATTCGAACCCCCGGTGGAGTTTCCCCCACACAGCATTTCCAGTGCTGCACAATCGGCCGCTCTGTCACCCCTCCGGATGGCTGGCGAAGAATCAATACTAGGGGAAGAAGTGGGGCTGCGTCAATCGGGGCAAACCGCCAACCCCCATTCCCAAGCCAACTGACACGGCAAAACCGTACCAGCCCCAAGATCGAAGGCCATTTAAGCCGATTTTGCACCGCATCCTGCATAGACCTTGCTGGCAAAAGATATGCAAATGCCCCCGCAAAGTCAGAGTGCCCCCTCAATCCGGTGAGTTGGCACCGGGCGACCCGGCCGAAAACTGCGCAGGTTTTCCAAGCTCGCACTCGCCCCCACCTGACTCGCCGCCTGCCCTACTCCCTGCTCCACCAAACGCGCCAAGCTCTCCGGGTCAATCGCCACCCGCGCATTGATTATCAGGTCTGCCTCCCTGGTCTGTCGGTGCGCCCCCTGCGACAGCTTCGGCTCGCTTTGGTTGTCAATCGAGTTGGCCACCGCAATCGCGCCAGAACCTTTCACCGTCACCTTCAGGTGAGCGGTTTCTGCACCCACCCCCGTCAGCAGCACCTGAATCGCCTGCACCAGTCCCAGTGCCAGCGCGTCCAGTTCGAACGGCTTCTCTGCCCGGGCCGTTCCCTGGCTGTTCAGCCAACCCAAATCGGCCTCACCCTGCGCGTAGACATCATAGTCCACCTCCATGGTCTGTTGACCCGGCCTAATCGTGCTCCCCTCCAGCGCCTCTATCAACCGGTCAAAACCATCCCCCGTGCTAGCCGATATGGGCAACACCAACCTGCCCGGATATTGCTCGTGCACCAGCCGTGTCAGTTCGCCAACCTCCTCGGCCCCCAACTCATCAACCCGGTTGACCAGCACCAGGTCGGCCTCTTCAATCTGCTTGCGAAAAATATAGGCAGCCTGTGGCGAAAATCCCGCCTTCGCATGGTTGCCCAATATGCGCTTGCCATGCCCCGGCTTCAAAATCACCGCATAAGGTGCCAGTCGCATCGGCTTCTGATACACACTCTCCAGCGGGCGCAGCACTGTCGCCACCAAATCGGTGCAACTACCCACCGGTTCCGCCAGCACCACATCGGGCAACCCGCTACCTGCTAGCTTCTCCATCACACCGGTCAGCTCGTTGAAATTGCAGCAAAAACACGAGCCTGCCACCTCTCCCACCTCCAGCCCTTGCGAGCGCAAGGTGTGGGTGTCCACCAGATCCGCCGCCTGATCATTGGTCACCACCACCACCCGCTTACCCAAAGCCTGGTAGTGCTTGGCCAATCGCCCCACGGTTGTGGTTTTACCCGCACCCAAAAAACCACCCACCATAATGAATAGCGGTGCCTGCATGCCCTCAGGCACTTGGCTAAACTGCGGTGTCTCGGCTGCCATGGTCGCCAGCTCCCTGCGCGTTGCGTCATACCAACATTCGTTCAACTACTAGAATGTTACCCGGCCGATCAGTCGCCCGCAACCCTACCGTCAGGCCCCCTGCCCCGCCTCCTCTCCAAGCCCCATAGCCAAACCACCGCCCCGGCTACACCCAGCCCCATAACCAGCGTCAGCGTCGCTACCGCCGCCACCACTGGCGTCAGCGACGATCTCAAAGTCGGCCACGCCAGCGCCGCCAGCGTCTCTCCCCCAGGCGGGCAAAGAAACAGCCCCAGCACAGGCTCATGCAGCGCGAGCGTCCCAGCCAGCAAAAAACCAACCGCCAGCGCCGGCACCAAGCGCGGTAACCCCACCCGCCACCAGGCAGCCACTGGCCCCGCACCCAAACCCCGCGCTGTCGCCAGCAGCGCGTGGTGGGTCACATCCAACCGCAACCGCAGCACCAAAAAAGCCACCGGCACCCCCAATACCGCGTGCGCCAGCACCAACACCCACACCCCCGCCCACCCAGGCAACTGCCCCACCCAGGCCAAAAGCCCCATCGCCCACGCTGCATGGGGAATGCACGCTGGCAACAAAAGCGCTGCCAGCCACCAAGGTTTTTCTCCCTGCCGAATAGACAAACCCGCCAGCAGCGCAAGCCCCACCGCTACCAGCCCCGAAAGCCCTGCCATCCACACGCTCCGCAACAGCGCCCCGCGCCAACGCTCGTCACCCACCGCCAACCCAAACCACCGGGTCGAGGCATCCTGCACAGGCAAACTAAAAAAAGCGTCAGGCGAAAACGCTAGCCACACTGTCAGGCCAAGTGGCGCAAGCAGCAACAACGCGGCAACAAAAGGCACCACGCGCCTCATGCCTTGGCCCCCAAAAAAATCCGTGGTGGCCGTGCTGCCAACACGCAACTCGCCAGCGCCAAAAGCACCACACCCTCCGCCGCCGCCACAGGCCACCGGCTGTTGTCAAAAGCCTGGTGGTGCAAATCGCTCGCGAGCGTCCTATGCTGCGGCCCACCCAACAGCTCAGGCCCCAAAAACGCCCCCAGCCCCCAACCCATTGCCAACTGGCCCGCAAGCCAAATCCCGGGCAAACCAAGCGGTATTCCCACCCGCCGCAGTGCCTGCCACCTACTTGCCCCCAGCCCACGCGCCGTCCGCAACACACCCCAGTCCACCCCCTGCAAATGGATCAGTAGCGCAAGCCCCGCATAAGGCGTGATCAAATAAACCTCCGCCAACCACGCTGCCAAAACCCCTTGCCCCACCAACCGCTTCAGCACCACCAGTGGTCCCAATATCCCAGCCAATCGCGGTGCCGCCAACAACAACACCCCCCCTAGCAGCCATCCGCCCCGCCAGTCCCGCATAGGCCAAGTCACCAACCAGGCCAGCACCACCACCCCAAGCGCCACCGCCACAGCGAACACCACGGTAAAACCAATCAGGTTCGCCCCATCCACGCTCAGCAGCCGCCAATAAGCCTCCAGGCTAAAACTCCCCTCCCGTTAAAAACCGCCCCCCCGCATCGGCTCACAAACCGATACCCGCGCCAGCATCAAAGCCGCCGGCAACACCAGCGCCCCCACCCGTGCCAGCGTCGGCACCACCAAC
>CAIWHS010000430.1 GCA_903912515.1 uncultured Planctomycetaceae bacterium | reverse complement strand
TGCATGGGAATGTCTGGGAGCGGTGCCAGGATTGGTATGGGGAGTACCCTAAAACATTAATTAAAGATCCTAAGGGCAGCAGTAATGGGGTGCTCCGCGTCCTGCGTGGGGGTTCCTGGACCAGCGGGGCCTGGTACTGCCGGGCTGGTAAGCGCCTCCCTATCGCGCCTGGCGGCCTCGACAACTGCGGTTTTCGGCTACTTCTGCCCCAGTGACTTCATTTAATATGTTTTTATTGCTATATTTATGTTTGAAGTCGATTTTTGATTTTGGGGCGTGACAGGGTGCTTGGGTGCAACACCTGACTAGTTGTGTGGACACCGGTTGGCGCGTAGCGCGCGGGCTTGTGGCGGGCCTGCCTTGCGGGGGGCCTAACGGTTTCGCAAGGCAGGTTCCAGTTGGCCGGCTGGTTCCTGCAACTTTTGCAGCGATCTGACTTGGAGTTCCACTGAGGGGGTTTCAGGCCGACTGAGTAGTGACTGGCAAAGCTGGATCCGGCCGATGTAATCCTTTGCCAGGCCCTTCTCCAAACCCTTTTACATGGCACATTCGAGGGAGGCCTGTCGATCGCTTTTGGCTTTTATGCGGGTATGGTGATGCTGTTGACTTTTTTGGTAGACCAGACACAACAACTATGCTACCCGTTGTTTCAAGCTGCCTAGGCAACATGCAGTCATAATAAACGATCGCTCTGGAGTAAGGTTCGGTGTTATTTTCTGGCCCATGCATTTGATTCAATGCAGGATCTTCTGGTATTCACAGATGGAGAAAGCAGGACGCGCCGTAAATGTGTCAGACAAAATTCCTCTAAAACAAAAGTTTGAATGTTCGCTTTTTTCCTTCCGGTTCAACAGCGGCAGGACCACTGTCCGGATATCGGGCCAAAACCAGCATTCATGGGCTAATATCGTCTCTCTTAATTGTAAATTAAGATCTGCTTGCCTGACCAAAAACCGTGAACTGATTTGACACCAGCCCAAATAATGTTATTTTGGTGACTGCACAGTAATTTTTGGTTTAGTTGCCTGAAATTGTTGAAAAAAACTAACTAATTGAAGCCTGCCTCGGTGTCACACCATGTCGATTTCTATCACCTGCCAGTGTGGCAAGAAGCTGAAAGCCCCTGACACACTCGCAGGGAAGAAGATCAAATGCCCGGCCTGCCAGCACCATCTGACCGTTTCTAAATCGCTGGAGGTGATCAAGGACGGGACCGATTACATCGATGTCACAGAGGAGGTCCATGAGGAGGCGGGCAAACCCCTGTCCCGGGCCATTAATCCCGTAAGTTTCAAGAGGCTTTCAACAGATGTTGGCTTGGTTTATTTCGGGATTCTTCTTCGTGTCATTGCGATAATATCCCCACTAATAATTGGACTGGTGTTCCCCCCTGCAATACTTTTATCCTTATTTTTATATCCTGCTGGTGCGTTATTGTCCATGCTAGGAGCCTTTCTTTCGATACTCCACACCCCAGCGACAGCACCCGATGCCAAATTGAAGGCGGTTTTTTCTTTTTCTTTTGATATTGTCAGCACCTTTTTTTTCCTGGCGACATTTATTCCGGCAATGTCCAGCTTTTATGGGGCATTTATTCAATATATTTCCACATGCCTGGCTGTGCTGTTTTATGTTCTGTTTTTGCGGAATATCGGAAAAATTATCGGAAACCGCCCTTTGGCTGGCCGTGGGGTTGTGTTAATTGCTTCTATAAGTATTTTAATGGTTCTCATTTGTTATGGAACCTTTGCTGGAGGAGAAATGCCTCTCTCTGGAATCGTGATGATTATCTGCTTTTTCCTCTACCAAAGACTGCTTTTCAATTCCCAAAAGATTTTGGCAAAGCTGTAAGATTTGTCCCGATATTCCCATA
>CAIWHS010000429.1 GCA_903912515.1 uncultured Planctomycetaceae bacterium | reverse complement strand
GGTGGATGGGGTGACAGCGGCGCTTGTCTACAAGAATGACCCCGAAAAAGTGAAAATGAAGTTTGGGGCACCCAAAACCCAGGTGATGGGCTTGATTATTCAAGGAGTACTTGGGGGCGATATCAATTGGACGCTGGTCCTGATTGGGGCGATGATCAGCCTGACACTGGAAATGTGCGGAGTCTCGTCTTTGGCATTTGCTGTGGGTGTTTATGTGCCGATGGGCGCCACGATGCCGATTTTTATAGGCGGTTTGGCGCGATGGGCAGCCGACCGGGCCCATGCTGTGAAAATGCCCGAGGGGGCCTCGGAGGCGGAAAGGCAAAACGCGGAGGTGGAGCGGATTGCCAAAACGGAGAGTTCCCCAGGTGTGCTTTGGGCCTCTGGACTTATCGCGGGCGGGAGCTTGGGAGGCGTTTTGCTTGCCTTTCTTGAATTTGCACCGGGAATCAAAAATCTTTTGGAACAGCAGCATTTGGTGGAGAGCTGGGGGCTTGGCAAATGGCACGACTTGATCACATTGGGAATCTTTTTGGCCTTGGCAATGAGTCTGGTGGTTTTGGGCCGGAAATCTGACAAACCCAGAGCAGAAGGCCAAGCCATTGAGCCTGGATAATTTTCGCCCTTTTTAGTTTTTTGTTATTTTTAATTTTGCATCCAACTGAAGTGGAGTGTGGGCCATGTTTGGAAAGACCGCGCGGAGGATTTTAGCATCCATGACAGTCTTGGCGGCCGGTAGCCCTGCCCTTTTGGGCGATGAGGGCATGTGGCTTTACACCAACCCGCCCCTTGCGCGGTTGAAGGAGCGTTATGGTTTTGAGCCAACCAAGGAATGGATGGCGCATTTGCAGAAAAGCTCGGTGCGATTCAATTCGGGTGGATCGGGATCGTTTGTGTCGAAAGACGGGTTGGTGATGACCAACCATCATGTCGCAGCAGACGCGCTGCAAAAGATGGGTACGCCTGAGCGGAATTATTACCGTGACGGTTTCTACGCAAAGGCGCGGGGTGAAGAGCGCAAGTGCGAGGCGATGGAACTGAATGTTTTGGAATCGATCGAGGATGTGACGGCCAAGGTTGAGGGTTCGGTGAAGGCCGAAATGACGGCAGACCAATCTGCCAAAGCCCGCCGGGCTGTGATGAACGCTATTGAGGACGAAGAGACCAAAAAGACCGGACTGCGATGCAACATTGTGACCCTGTACCAGGGTGGGGCTTATCACCTGTATCGTTTCAAACGTTACACGGATGTGCGTTTGGTTTGGGCCCCTGAGCAGCAGATCGCCTTTTTTGGTGGCGACCCGGACAATTTTGAGTTTCCGCGCTTTGATTTGGACGCCGCTTTTTTTCGGGTTTACGAGAATGACAAACCGGCCGAGATCAAAGACTATTTGAAGTGGAGCGCAAACGGTTGTGCAGAAGGCGAATTGACCTTTGTCTCGGGTCACCCTGGTCGGACCAACCGATTGGCAACGGTTGCAGAGTTGGAGTACACACGAGACATTGGTTACCCGTACCTGATGCAGCGTCTCTACCGCATGGAAGTGCTGCTGACAGCGTTTAGTGCCCGGAGCGAGGAAAACGCCCGCCAAGCGAAGGAATTGCTTTTTGGCGTGCAGAACAGCCGCAAGGCGCGATTGGGCGGTCTGGGTGGGCTGATGGATCCAGCAGTGATGGAGCGGAAGCGCCAGGAGGAGGCTCGGCTGCGTGAAGCTGCCGAAAAAGATCCGAAACTAGCCGATGCCAAAGGGGCCTGGGAGAAGGTTGCAGAAGTTTACAAGACGCGGGCAAAAATCTTAAAGCGTCATGGCATGTTGGAAGGTGGTGCGGGGTTCGCTTCCGACCTGTTTGGCATTGCCCGGACCTTGGTTCGGTCGGCGCAGGAGCGGGACAAGCCACAGGCGGAACGGTTGCGGGAATACATTGACAGCAACAAGCAGCCTTTGGAGTTGCAGCTATTTTCCGAGGAGCCCATTTACGAAGGATTTGAGATTGTTCGACTGGCAGATAGCCTTTCGTCGCTGGCAGAACAGCTTGGATCTTCTGATCCGTTGGTGGTGAAGGTGCTGGCGGGCAAGTCTCCGGTGGATCGGGCAGCCCAATTAATCAATGGAAGCAAGCTGAAGGATGTTGCGGTTCGGAAGAAGCTTTACGAGGACGGACTGCCTGCTATCACTGCCAGCAAAGATCCGATAGTTGAATTGGCGTTGATGGTTGACGCTGAATCGCGCGAATTGCGCAAGGTGATGGAAAATGAGGTGGAGGAGCCGCGGCGGCAGGCCTATTCGCAAATTGCGAAGGTGAAATTCGCCTTGGAAGGCACCTCGACCTACCCTGACGCAACCTTCACGCTGCGACTGAGCTATGGCGCGGTGAAGAGTTATGAGGAAGCCGGCAAGAAAGTGGCTCCGATCACGACGATCGCCGGCCTTTACGAACGTTCGAAGGCGCAGAATAATAAAAATCCTTTTGATTTGCCCAAATTATGGGAAAAGAAAAAGGCAAATCTTGATTTGACCACCCCTTTCAATTTTGTGAGCACTGCTGACATTATTGGTGGGAACTCGGGCAGCCCGGTTGTGAACAAGGCCGGCGAGGTGGTTGGGCTCATATTTGATGGCAACATTCAATCTTTGGTGCTTGATTTCGCTTATTCTGATGAGCAGGCGCGGGCTGTTTCGGTTTGCTCGCAGGCGATCATTGAGGCCTTGCGCAAGGTTTATGAGGCTGGCGGATTAGCAGATGAGCTTCAAGGCAAGTAACCTACTTTATTATTACACTGCAATTTAACTATTCGGAGGCTATACGATGTTCAGTTTCGCATTGGGTTTGGCGCTGTTGGCCGGATCGCAAAATCCGTATGGGCCACTGGAAGGCCTGAGGATTTTAAAGCCCGCAGACACACAGAATTACCCATCAACCCCTGCCCCAACGGGTGCCACCATTTTGTTTGATGGCAAATCGACCGATGCTTTCAAACACCGGGACGGAAAAACCCCAATTGGCTGGAAAGTGACTGAGGATGGTTTTTTAGAGGTGACAGGTGGCAAGGGTGGCGACATTGTCACCAAGGAAAAATTCTCCGAACCGCTGCACCTGCATGTTGAATTTCGCGTGCCGTATATGCCCAAGGCCAGTGGTCAGGGGCGAGGCAATAGCGGTGTTTATCTGCAGGGGCGTTATGAGGTTCAGGTGCTGGACAGCTATGGACTGGATAGCAAGGACAATGATTGCGGCGGTATTTACGGGGTTGCCAAGCCATTGGAAAACGCTTGCAAGGCACCGACTGTGTGGCAGGCCTATGACATTTTCTTCACCCCGCCTGCCTTCAAGGATGGCAAGAAGGAAAGTGAAGGGGTTATCACCGTGAAGCAAAACGGTGTGGTAATTCATGACAAGCAAAAGATCACCAAAGACAACACCACATCGGGACTGGGTGGGAATCCTGCTGAAGGCGGGCCTATCTTGCTTCAGGACCATGGCAACCCGGTGCAGTACCGAAATATTTGGATTGTGAAAAAATCGAATGCCTCCGCCAAGGTAAGCGATGCGGGAATTCCCAAGGAAGGCCCCCGATATGATGCACCCCAGACGGGTAACGGCCAAAACGCATTTAATTTGGATTTGACCGACTTGGATGCCGACGGCAATCCCCGCAAGATCTTGCGCGAACGCGTGATGCCCCGCGAGGAACCCTTGCTTGGGCGTTTTCGGGACCGATTTCGCCGCCGTTGATATTGGCTAGGGGTTGTGAAACAGGGCCGGGCCCGGGTGGGCACGGCGCTTGGAAGTTTTTTTCACTTTGAATGGAGATTGTTGATCGCATGGAACGGACATTGGTTTTGTTGAAACCTGACGCGGTACAGCGTCGTTTGGTTGGCGACCTGATCACCCGCTTGGAGCGGAAGGGCCTGAAGTTGCTTGGCCTGAAGCTGGTTCAGGCTGACAAGGCTTTGGCTGAAAAGCACTATGCGGTGCATGCGGCCCGTCCTTTCTTCAAGGATCTGTTGAGCTTTTTGACCTCTAGCCCCACTGTGGCGATTGCCTTGGAAGGCCGCGAGGCGGTTACCGTGGTGCGCAATCTGGTTGGTGCAACGGACGGGACGAAAGCGCCTCCGGGAACCATTCGCGGAGATTACGCGATTAGCATCCAGAACAATCTGGTGCATGGATCGGACAGCCCTGAGAACGCTGCCACCGAGATCGCCCTGTGGTTCCGGCCTGAAGAGCTGGTTTCTTGGGGCCCAGTGGATAGCCCTTGGGTAGCTGGATCTTAAGTCTAAAATTTATGCCCTCTAAAAAAGCCCCCGGCGGAATATGCCGGGGGCTTTTTTCATGTTCAGGTTTAATTGGCAGAGTTTTTTGCTTTGGCGAACAAGCAATGATTTCATTAATTGGTTTGCCGTGATCTATTTCGAGGCGTTTGCGATCAGGGATTTCCAGACGACGGCTATCTAGGCCCATTTGCTTGAGGATGGTGGCATGGACATCTGTGACATAGTGCCGGTTTTCTTCGGCGTGGAAGCCGATTGGATCGGTGGTGCCGTGGACTAGACCACCTTTGAGCCCCCCCCCAGCCATTACGACCGTGAAGCCAAAAATGTGGTGATCGCGACCGGTACCACCTTGGCTGCCGGGTGTGCGACCGAATTCGGTGGCAAGAACAACCAGGGTGCGTTTGAGCATGCCACGGCGCTTGAGATCGGTGATGAGGCCGGCCAAGGGTTGATCAATTTGCCGGCAATTGTTGGTGTGATTTCCCTTGAGATCGCCATGGGCATCCCAGGAACCGGCGCCACCGCCCCCGTGTTGGATTTGAATGAAGCGTACCCCTCGTTCGACCAGGCGGCGGCTAGCGAGCATTTGCATGGCGAAGGTTTTGGTTTCGGGCCTGTCGAGGCCGTAAAGCTGTTGGGTTTCGGCAGTTTCCTTGGAAAAGTCCAGGGCGATGGGTAGAGCGCGCTGCATGCGGTATGCCAGTTCGTAACTAGCTAGGCGGGCAGATAGGGAGGCATCTGCCGGTTCGGCCTTGGAGCGATGGCGATCAAGGTTGGCGGTAAGATCAAAAACCAGCCTTTCCTCGGCGGCGCTGAGTGGGCGTTCGGGTTTGCCAAAGTCGAGCGGGTTTGCCGGATCGACCCTGATGGGAACGGCGTCGTGCCTGGGTCCAAGGTAATGGCCATCCTTTTTATTCCAATACTCCCGGGTACCCATGGAAATGAATTGGGGCAAGTTGTCACTTAGGCGGCCTAGACCATAGTGAACCCATGCCCCCAAAGTTGGGAATTCACCATCGAGCATGTGCCGGCCGGAATGGAATTGGGTTTGGGCACCGTGGTTGTCGTCGGTGGTCCACATGCTGCGGATGATGGCCAGGTCATCGACCACGCCACCGATGTGGGGGAAGAAATCGGAGACCTCGATGCCGCTTTGGCCGCGTTTTTTAAATTGGACCTGGGTTGGATAGAGTTTGTTTCTTTGTTGACCGTTGGCATCGTTGACCACGGTGACGCGGGCTTGGGCGAGTTTTTTGGGATCCTGCACACTTTGATAGGGTGATTCGGCAATGGTTTTGCCAGCGTGTTTATCCAGCTCGGGTTTAGGGTCGAACGATTCGAGATGGCTCATGCCACCATTGAGAAACACCCAAATGACACTATCGGCCTGTGGGGCGAAATGGGGTTCGCCAGTGGGTGGAAACCATTGCGTGGCCTCATTAGACCGCAGATTGGGTTGAAGCATAGTGGAGAGTGCCATTGATCCAAAGCCGCCAGCGGTACGGGCGAGGAAGGCACGTCGTTGGTTGAGGAAATCCATGGTTTTTGCTCAGCGCCTCGTCAGAAAATCGTGGTGATTGAGCAGGGCCAGAACCAGCAGGGAACGGGCACGGGTTGAGGTGGCGTTCTTATCTTCGCGCATCAACTGATTGAGCGTTTGGGCGCAGAGATTTATTTCTTCGGCATCGGGCGGACGACCGAGAAGGACGAGATGGGCCTCAGTGACAAATTGAGCATCTGTCAAATTGGGTTTAGACAATTTTTGGGCGATAGCCGTGGATGCATCGAGGCTTAGGGCGGCATGGGTGAGTGCAAGTGCCTGCTGTGGGACAATGCTGCGCTCGCGGCGGTAGCATTCGAGCACGCCTGCATCGTCGAACTGTTCGAGAAACTGGTTGTGTTCGTTGTGTGAATGGAAAAAATAGAGGCTTCGACGATGGTTGTTGGCATCGGCCACAGGGATGGGTGGGCCGCCCCTGGAAAGGTCGAGGGTGCCAGCAAGGTGGAGGAGGCTATCGCGGACCACCTGCGCCTCGATGCGGTGGGATGGAAAGCGCCAGAGGGCCTTGTTCTCGGGATCTTTTTTGTATTCAACCGGCTGGGCGGTAGAAGAGTCGAGCATGTAGGCGTTGGAAGTGACAATCAGTTTGTGGAGGTGACGGAGGCTGTACCCTTTTTCCATCAACTCAACGGCCAAAGTGTCAAGCAATTCGGGATGGGTGGGCGGCGAGCCTTTTCGGCCAAAATCGAACAGGGTGGGAACAAGGGGTTGGCCAAAATGGCGATTCCATATGTGGTTGACGATCACCCGGGCAGTGAGGGGATTATCTGGGTGGGTGATCCAGCGGGCCAAGGCAGCACGGCGACCGGTACTGGTGGTGGGGTAGGATTTCGTTTTGCTTTCGGAGGACTCTATATTCGATTCGGGCGATTTGGCCGAAGCGGTGAGGGGGGTGAATTTGTCACCCGGAGTTTTGGCCGCTTTTTCAGCCTCGTTCAAGTTTTTTTGAGCCGCATGAACTGCCGCTTCTTTGGCGGGGCCTTGCATGGCTAGCTCCATTTGAGCCAAAGCGAGTGCGGTTTGGGCTTTAAAGACGGCCAATTGTGATTGCAGTTTGGCAGCGGCTAGCGCCGAGGCTTTAGCTTGTGCCTCTGGGCCTGCCACCTGATTGGTGCGGGCCGTGAAACGGGCGCGAATCACCTCGGGCTCGGCCTGACGCGCTTTGTATTCGGCCTGTGCCCAAGCCAATTGCGCTTTGGCCTGACTGAGGGAAAGAACCTTTGAGGAAAGGGGTGAGCGGTAGCCGGTTGGCAGTTCGCGCATTTCGAAATTTTCGAAGGCGCAGGTGGCGGTGAATGCGGTGAGCAGGAGGGCGCCCTTGGAACGATCTGGCAAATTGAAGGAGGCGCTTGGCTTGCCATTGAGAAGTGCCTCGACCGATTTGCCCTGCACCCTAATTGTTAAATCGAACGGGGTATTGAGGGGGACGGCCCTTCCCTGCTTGCCAGCCTCGGGGTAGGTGTATGTGCTATTGCGCTCGTAGGCTATTTGCAGTTTAGGCTCGGTTGCATTGGCGCTGAGATAGACATTGTTTTCATTGCCGGGGGAGGCATCGAACGAAACCCCGACCGACCGCCACGGTTCGCCCCCGGTGATGCGGAAGCGCAGGTTGACCTCGAAATCTGTAGGGAATTCATTTTTAAATTGGAGTGCCGTGCGGGAATTGAGATTGGCTGTTTGGCTCACCGTGCCTTGGCTACTTTGCCAAATACCGGGGCCGGTGATTGTCCATGCTTGGGGATTGAGAGTATCAAAAGTGTCGGAATACAGGATTTTTCCTGGTTTTGATTCAACTGCTGGGGGAGCTTTTTCGGCCAGACTGACGGCACTGGCGGCATCTTTCACTTTGCCCTCGGCGGTGGCCAAGGCTTTGGCGGCCTCTTTGAGATATTGCTCGAGAATCCAGGGTTGGATTTCGGGGGCGTGAGCCTGTGGTGGCAATTTGATTTCTTGGACTGCAAGGGGTGCGAAATCGAGAAAGGTTGGGGCGGCTGGTTCCAATTTGCGGCGGGTATCGGGGCGGGCCTCGTCACCCCGGATGTGCTTATAGGTGGATTTATCGAGGTTGCAATCGTAGGCCCTTGGAAAACCCTGAAGGGGATCGATGGAATTTTGGGGAGCATCGAACCGGACTTGGTAGGGCTCGAAAATGGCGCGGAAGCGGTAATAGTCGTCGGCCCGGAAGGGATCGTATTTGTGATCGTGGCATTTGGCGCAATTGGCGGTTAGACCGAGGAAGGCTTTTGCGGTGTGTTCGACAGTCTCATCCATCCAGCTTGTGCGGTTGAAAAGGAAGTACTGGCGGGCCAAGTAACCTGTTGCACGGAGTTTGGAGCTATCGGTAGGGTAAATTTCATCGGCCGCCAACATTTGGCGAACCATCTCATCGTAAGGCAAATTTTTGTCGAGGGATTCGATGATCCAGTCCCGCCAGTGCCAGATATTTTTCTGGCTGTTGCGAACCTCGGCACCTAGCCCCCACCAGTCGCTGTAGCGCCAGATGTCCATGAAATGGCGGGCCCAGCGTTCGGCATGCTGGGGGCTCTTTAACAAGCGGTCTACTTCAGCAGCGTAGGCATTGGGGGAAGAATCGGCCAAAAATCGATCGATCTGTTCGGGGGTTGGTGGCAGGCCGATCAGGTCGAGATAGACCCGACGCAGCAGGGTGCGTTTGTCCGCCTGTGGACGTGCCTTGAGGTTTTGGTCCTGCCATTGCTTGGTGATCCAGGGGTCGATTGGATTGTTGGAAACCGAAGGCGGTTGAGGGCGCTTGGGCTTGCGAAAGGACCAGTGGTTGCGCGGATCGGGATCTTCGGTTTCATTTTCTGGAGCGGCAGCGCCACCGGCAATCCATTGTTCGATTCGAACGAGGTCTTCTTGGCCAACCTCCTCGCCTTCCTCTTTGGGGGGCATGCGGCGCTTGGCTCCGTGACCTGCGGAGCGTTGCAAGACGGGGCTTTCTTTGGGATTGCCAGGTACCAGACCAGGCCCTGAATCGCCCCCCGTGAGCATGTGTTTAACTGTGTCGACTCGCAGGCCACCTTTTTGCTCGAGAGCACCATGGCAAGCCAAGCAACGGACTGCAAGAAGGGGTTTGATTTTGGTCAGGTAGATGGATTTGTCTAATGATTTGGCCGGAGCGGGTTGCGGTTGGTCTGCTTTTGTGGGAACCAGCAAAAGTAGGGCTATCAGGAGCATATGGAAGCCCGTGTTGGAGGCGAATGAGGCAGGAGATTCATTTTCCCATGGGATTTGTGTTGGAGCAAGGGGGATACCTTGGGGGAGGTTATGACATTTTTGGATAAGATGGAGTATTCAGTTTTGGGCAAAACTTTACTGGGTGGATTTTAGATTGAAGGAACCATTTGGATAGCGCAACCAAAACTAATGACAGTAGGACCCGCGGATTGCCCCATACCGTGAAGGTTTTGGGATGGGCAAGCCTGCTGAATGATTCAGCCAGTGAGATGGTTTACGCCCTTTTGCCTCATTTTCTTCTGCAGGTATTGAAGGGGAACCGATTTCATTTGGGATTGATTGAAGGTTGCGCGGACGCGACGGCCAGCCTTTTGAAAATTTGGATGGGGCATGTGGCGGACAGGGAAGGTTCCAGGAAAACCCTTGTTGTTTTGGGCTATTCGGTACCGGCTATGGCTCGACCGCTCATTGGGTTAGCTACGGCCCCTTGGCATCTTTTTGGTGTGCGGATTATCGACCGGTTGGGCAAGGGTATTCGCACGCCGCCACGGGATGCCATGATCGCCGACAGCACTGAGCCGGATTTGCGTGGGCGGGCGTTTGGTTTTCACCGCGGAATGGACAACCTTGGTGCGGCGATTGGGCCTTTGTTGGCGGCTGGTTTCCTTTGGGTGTGGCCTGAGCAGATCAGGGTGTTATTTTTAGTGACTTTGGTGCCAGGTTTGCTGGTGGTGGGCATTTTGATTTTTCGCTTACCGGACAACCGCGGGCCTGTGCATGTTCCCATACTGGATGCCAACAATGAAAAACCCCAGTATTCTCAAGCTTTTATCCGTTATATGGCAGCTTTGCTAGTCTTCACTTTAGGCAATTCTTCTGATGCGTTCTTATTGGTTCGGGCTGGGGAGCTAGGAGTGCCTGTGGCGATATTGCCACTACTTTGGTGTGTGTGCCATGTGGCCAAAAGCGCGGGCAATTTTGCATTGGGGCGGCTAGTGGACCGGGCGGGAGCCAGGCGACTGCTGCCCTTTGCATGGCTGGGTTTCGCTTTGGTTTATGCCGGGTTTGCTTTTGCCACCAACATGGGACAGATTTGGTTCTTGTTTATCGCTTATGGGCTGGTGATGGGGCTGGTGGAACCTGCGGAAAGAACCCTTGTGGGGCAGTTGACGGGTAAGGGTAAACGGGGAATGGGTTATGCTTGGTATGGCTTCACCAGTGGGATGGCAGCCTTGCCAGCGAGCTTGATTTGCGGCGCTTTGTACCAGACGGCAGGACCGATGGCGGCCTTTGGTTGGGGGGCGCTTTTGGCGCTGCTAGCACTGGTAATTTTGTCAACTGTCACTGAACCGGCAAATCATTTGGAAGCGGCCTAGCTAACAAAAAATGCCCCATATGATTTTGCCTACACGCCTTGAACGAGCTGGGCGAGTGCGAGGCACTAGCCCAAAATATCATCGAGGTCTGGGTTATGGCGGGAGCCTGGGGCTGCAAAGGGATCTTCCGTGTTTGGCGGGGCATCGATAGGGGCACCTAGCGATGTGAGCATATCTTTGGTAGCTTTTTCAATCTGCTGACGACGGATTTTACATTTTTCCGCCTCGGAAGGGCAGGAAGATTTTTCGGGATCGTATTTATCGAACAGCAAGTTTTTTTGGCGGCGAACGGCGTCGGCGGAAATCTCGCGCTCGAGATCGAATTCAAGCACGCTTTCAGGATCGGCCAAGTCGATGGAATCGGGTGACGGGGCCTTGAGGTTTAGCATGCGGCGTAAAAGAG
>CAIWHS010000428.1 GCA_903912515.1 uncultured Planctomycetaceae bacterium | reverse complement strand
TGCCATCTTCGGTCCTCCTTGACCGGTTTACTCTAAACCCCTGCAGCTGTAGGTTCAAATGGTTTTGTTAGAGCCCCTTAGAGACTGCCCATGAACCGTCTCTGTCAGTGGCGGTCCCCAATGTCCACCCGCAACCATCGCCATCACCCCCGCCTGCCGCACCGCAGGCGGGGTATTGCCAAGCAGTACAAGGATTTTCGAGCCAAGGGGACTGGGTTGCTCGCGGCCTTTCTGGCGGTGCTGGGTCCGGGCCTTCTTGCTGGGTTGTCGGATGATGATCCTGCGGGAATCGCAACCTATTCCAAGCTGGGAGCCGACCATGGCTACCGGCTGCTGTGGATCATCCCTGTCTCCACCCTGCTCCTGGTTTTTTTTCATGTGGTGGCGGTGCAGATCGGCGTCGCCAGCGGCAAGGGTTTTGTCGGCATCATTCGCGAACGCTGGGGGCGCGGGATCGGCTATTTGGCGGTGATCGGTTTGCTGTTCGCCAATTTCGGGACAATTTGCGCCGAATACGCAGGAATCTCCGCTGCGGCCTCACTGGTTGGAATCCCCCCATGGTTCAGTGCGCCGGTCGCCGGGGTGCTTATCGCACTGGTGGTGGTACTCGGCTCTTTCCAGCGCGTGGAGGGCGTGCTGCTGGTCATCTCCTCAACACTGGCCTTGTACATTCTGGACGGCATTCTCGCCGGCCCCGACTGGTCCCAGGTAGCCCGCGGTTCGGTGGTTCCGAGTTTGCCCATCAACCAGGCCGGGTGGATGTCCCTGGTTGCCACCTTGGGTACCACGCTCGCACCGTGGGGATTGGCATTTATCCAGTCCTATGCGGTGGACAAGAAGATTCAGGTGTCCGACCTGGGCATGGAAAAGGTGGAAGTCATCATCGGTTCGTTACTGACCGGCGTCATCGGCATGGCCATCGCCGTGGCGTGTGCCGCCACGTTGCATCCGGCCAAAATATCGGTGAACGAGGTCCATGATGTCGCCGTCTCTTTGCAGCCGCTGGCCGGAAAATTCGCCACCTTGCTGTTTGGCGCCGGTTTGCTGGGGGCTTCCCTCCTGGCGGCCGCGGTGGTTCCCCTTGCCACTTCCTATTCCATCGCCGAGGGTATCGGCGCTCCCGCCTCACTCCATCTCGATTCCAACCATTTTCAACTTTTTTACGCTGTTTTTATCGGCCTCACGGTGGCAGCCGTCAGCGTGGTTTCCCTTCCGGGCCTTCCCCTCATTCCGCTCATGTACACCAGCCAGGTGGTCAATGCGGTCTTGCTGCCCCTGCATGTGATCGCCTTGCTACTCCTTGCCGGTAACCGTCAGGTGATGGGGGAGCACTACCTGGGCAATAAGGCCTTGGCCTTCGGTTGGGTCTTCCTTTTCCTGATTGTTGCCTGTGTCCTTGCGCTGGTAGTTTGCTGGATTGCGGAACCGGTTTCGGTTCCATACCTTCCGGACACGCCTAGCCGGGCAGATAACCCTTGAACCGGATCAGGGGCTCCCCGTTGTTTTGGTAGGCAGGGGGCAAGGGCGAGAGCGAATCGCGGATGGCATCCTTCACCGCATAGGCGAAGAAGTGGTTACCCCGGGGCGTGTAATGGCCGATGTAGTAGCGATCCACATATTCCTTGGCTGACAGCTTGAAAGTGTCAAACTCCGCCACATGGGCAGGCAGGCTGTCCACCAGCGTAATGCCTCGGGCTTTCAGGTGATCCTTAAAATATTGGGGATGCCAATCGACATGGTCCGGGTCGCCGGGCTTGGTGCGGTTGCACGCGTGCCAGACGGCACCCACCGGGTAGCTGAGCAGCACCATCAACTGCTTGCCGTTGGCTTTGCAGAAGGCGTGCAAGCGGTCCATGATCTCCATGCCAACCTTCACGGCATAGGCGTGGAGGAGGGCGGTCGCGCCCGCCTTGACCGTTTCGGGTTTGGAAACATCGGGCCCCTTCGCGCCACACTTGGCGGCTGTTGCCTCGAGCGCGCTCCCATTCAGCACCGTTCCGGTGCGTTGGGCGAAAAGCAGGTGGGCGATTTCGTCCTCCCGGAACGACTGGACGAGAAAATCTAAATCACAAAGTTGGTACAGCGATGGTTTGGTGGGGCAAAGGCTGGGCTTTTCCACCATCTTGCCCTGGGCATCCAGGCGAGCGTGCACCCAGGGGTTGGCGTGGAACATGGTGCCGGCCATCGATTGCAGCACATTGTCCGGGAAGGCCAGCCAGCGCCAGGCGTACACGC
>CAIWHS010000427.1 GCA_903912515.1 uncultured Planctomycetaceae bacterium | reverse complement strand
TCAGAGTCGAAAAAGCCCGGAGCCGCGAATTGGGCGGCACCGGGCTCGGTTTATCCATCGTCAAACATCTAGTCACCGCCAGCGAAGGCACTATCAAAGCCACCAGCAAATTGGCAAAAGGCTCCACATTCACTGTCCGCCTGCCCCGGGTCAACCCCTCCAACTAAAAAGAATAAAACCTCGCTCCAGATCTTTAAGCCAATCCCAAAAATTCCCGCATATGCTTGTCATACTCAGCCATCGAGGCCTCGTTCGAAAGGTCCAGCCGCAGCTCGTTGATCACCTTCACACTCATGTCTTTGAACCAGGCTGTCCAGCAATCCACGCAAACCTTCTGCTGTATTTCTTGGCCCAACTCGTCAGGCATGGGAGCCGCTTCCAGCTGGCGTGCCCGCTTACCCGCCGGGCACATCATCCGCGCGCACTTAAATCCCGTCTCGGGTCCCTCAGGTTCAGCCGTCGCAACTGGTTCAGGGGGCTTCACACCCAACCCTTCCAATTCTTTCTTGATCTCGCTTGCCGGAATCCGATCCCCACGCGAAGTCGCCACACCGTGGCCTTCCTGAAAAGTGGCTATCGCCTCGTCCTTACGGCCAAGCTCCACCTGCGACTTGCCCAAAAGCAGGAACACTTTGCTGAATTGGGGGCTAAGCTCCAAGGTTCGACGAAAAGAGCGGATAGCCTCCTCGTGCCGGCTGGCCTCCTGAAGCAACTGGCCCAACCGGTAATGGCCCAACTCGTTGTCAGGATCCTCCTGGGACATCTTGGTGAACTGTGTGATCCGCTCTTCAAGGCTGTTCATGGTCTCTCCCAACAATTTGCCAATTACTTCCCCATTCTAGCGGCTACCGCCTTTTTGGGGCCAGATCTTCCAACTCTGGCAGTCACACCCCTTCCGTGCTAATTTTCCCTTGCAGGAATCAGCACAAAATTCATCCGGCCATTAGGCCAGGAGACAACAAAATGCGCCTTGGAATGATCAACTCCGCATGGGCCCAAGCTGGCCGCGACACAGCTTGGGGCATCCAAAAAACCGCCGAGATCGGCTTCGACTGCATCGACATCTTCGCCGATCCTCTCGATATCGATGCCCGAGAGCGCAAACTCATTCGGGTCGAATGCGAAAAAGTCAATCTGCCAATTATCAGCGTCGCCTGCGTTGCCGTCGGCCTCATCGACCCCAACCCCTCCGTTCGCCGCTTCCACCAAGAACGCTGTAGGGCCTACCTCGACATGACCTACGAATTCGGCGGCGAAAACCTGCTCCTAGTCCTCGGTGAATACATCTGGGAGCAGCAGGTAGTCACCCCCGCTGAACAATGGGCCACCGCTATCGATGAACTCAAAAAACTGGGTGATCACGCTGGCAAACTCGATCTAAAAATCGCCCTCGAGCTCGAGCCTTTCAAAATGTCGCTGCTGAACACGGTCGACAAAATGGCCAACTTTCTCGATGGTGTCAAACATGAGGCCGTGCAGGCCAATATCGATATCTCCCACTGCGAGCTTTCAAACACTCCTGCCGCTGGTCTCGAAACCCTCCGAGGTCGCGCCTGCCATGTTCACCTTTCCGATTGCGATGGAAAAATCCACGGCGACCTGCCCCCCGGCCGCGGAGTGGTCGATTTTGTTCCCTACCTTAAAAAAATCAAGGAACTCTCTCTCCCCGGTGCCGTCAGTCTCGAGCTCGAATATTCGCCCGATCCCTCCCAAATTGAAGCCTGGGTTCGGGAAGCCTACACAGCAACCGCAAAGCTGATGGACCAAGTCGGCATGCGCCCTTTCAAAACCCGCTGATTCATCAAAAAAGAATTCAGTCTAGGGAGGCCAATCAGCCCGTTGCTTTGCTGAGATCGGCCCCTTAGACTAAGGCTTGTTATCTCTATTTGACCAAAGGGTGTTCCTCGGTCAAACTCTCCCAACCAATCCATACTGCAAGGGATCTACCAATGGCGCGACGGATCAACCGGCGTGGTTTTGTGGCGGGCAGCACCGCCGCGGGTATCGGTTTTTATGTGGCGGGCGATGCCAACTCCCAGGCAAAAGCTTCACAGTCGCCCCTCGATAAAATCCGCATCGCCGGTGTCGGCGTTGGCGGCAAGGGCTCCAGCGACATCGACCAGGCTGGCAATGTCGGTGATGTTGTCGCTATCTGCGATATCGACGACGATCACCTCAACGGCAAGTCTGCAAAGTTCCCCAAGGCCGAGAAGTTCAACGACTTCCGCAAGATGCTCGAAAAACTAGACAAAAGCATCGACGCCGTCGTCATTTCCACTCCCGACCACACCCACGCCCCTGCCGCTGCCATGGCAATGCGCATGGGCAAGCATGTTTATGTTCAAAAGCCTCTCACCCACACCGTGAAAGAAGCCCGCGTTCTTCGCGAACTGGCCAAAGAGAAAAAACTCTGCACCCAAATGGGCAATCAGGGCACAGCCGAAAGCGGCCTGCGCAAAGCCGTTGAACTGGTTCACTCTGGTGTTCTGGGCGATGTCAAAGAATTCCATGTCTGGACCAACCGCCCCGTGTGGCCACAAAGTCCCACCATGAAATCTCGCCCCCCAGAAATCGAAGTGCCCAAGACCGTCCATTGGGACGAATTCCTCGGGCCAGCACCTCTGCGCCCCTTCGCCGGTGAAAAAAATCAGCGCGGCCGCTGGACATACCACCCCTTCAACTGGCGTGGCTGGTGGGACTTCGGCACCGGCGCCTTGGGCGACATGGCCTGCCATACAGCTAACATGTCCTTCATGGCCCTCAAGCTCGGTTACCCGGTTTCCATCAAGGCCGAGAGCGAAGACCTCAACCCCGAAACCTACCCAGCGTGGGCCCATGTCGCCATCGACTTCCCCGAAAGGGAAGGCATGGTCCCCTGCACCATGCACTGGTACGAGGGCCGCAAGGATGGCAAATTGGTTCACCCTCCAGAGGCGCTGCAAAAGAAGGTCCTCAAGCCAGGCGCCCGCTTGGTTGATTCAGGATCCATCATCGTGGGTAGCAAGGCCATCCTGCACTCCCCCAACGATTACGGCGCAGCCTTCCAGCTCTTCACCCCCGAAGGCGAGGCAATCCCCACCCCCGAAGTCGCCCCCAAACTGCCCCGCAACGGCAAGGGCGACCAAGGAATGAAGGACGAATGGGCCCGCGCCATCAAGGAGGGCAAGCCAGAAATAGCCATGTCCAACTTCGATTACGCTGGCATGCTCACCGAAGCGATCCTGCTGGGTAATGTCGCCGTGCGCGCTGGCAAAAAGCTCGTGTGGGACGGCCCCTCCATGCGCTTCACCAATCTGCCCGAAGCCAACCAATTCCTGCACAAGGAATACCGCAAGGGCTGGACCCTGTGAACCAGGTAACTACCTGCTGACTTCCCCAAACGCCCGGCCCTCCAAACTGATTGGGCCGGGCGTTTCTTCTTTGCGTCTCCGCAACCTCATGGCTTTTCGGGTTAACACCATGCGCCGACTCCTTCCCACCCTGGTTTGCATCTTCCTATGCCCCCCCCTTATCACTGCCGATGGCCCCGGAGACAACCAGGCAGATTCGGTCCGCCCTGTGCCCCCTCCTGGCATCGCTGTACCCGGTGAAACCAGAAAAACTCTCGAAGCCGGCACCAATGCGTTGGCCCAGCGCATCGAAAGGTTGGCTAACGATCTCAAAGGCAAAAAAAACACCGACCTTCTGCCCGATGTCAAAATTTTCCACAAGGCAGTTCACGACGCCCTAAAATACAACGAGTTCTACGATCCCAAAGAGTTTGCATTAGCTGAAAAGCTGCTGGCCGAAGGCATGAACCGCGCCAATCAACTGGCCGAAGGAAAACCTTCCTGGATCCACGCCTCAGGCTTGGTGGTGCGCGCCTACGAAAGCAAAATCGATGGCAGTATCCAGCCCTACGGGCTGGTGGTTCCACCCAGCTACCGTGAAAACACTCCCTTCCAACATCGCCTCGATCTCTGGGCACACGGCCGCGGCGAAAAGCTTAGTGAACTCAGCTTCCTAGGCCAGCGCATGACCAGCCCAGGCGAATTCACACCCAAAGACACTTTTGTTCTCCACCTCTATGGCCGCTATTGCTGCGCCAACAAATTCGCCGGCGAAGTCGACGCCCTCGAGGCCATGGCCGATGTCCGCAAACGCTACCCCATAGACAAAAACCGCGTGGTGGTCCGCGGCTTTAGCATGGGTGGGGCAGCCTGCTGGCAACTCGCCGTCCACTACCCAGGCCTGTTCTGCGCCGCCGCACCAGGTGCTGGTTTTAGCGAAACTCCCGACTTCCTTCGCGTCTTCCAAAACGAGGTGATCAATCCTAATGCCTGGGAGAAAAAACTCCTGCACATGTACGACTGCACCGACTGGGTAGATAATCTCGGTATGGTGCCTACAGTCGCCTACTCAGGCGCAAAAGACCGCCAAAAGCAGGCTGCCGACATCATGGCCGCAGCCGCCGAAAAACGCGGCCTCCGCCTCACCCACCTCATCGGGCCCGACACCGACCACCGCTACCACCCCGAGACCCGCGACGAGATCAATCGCCGTGTCGATGCCATCGCAGCCATCGGCCGGCCGGTCGTTCCCCGCTCTGTCTCCTTCACCACCTTTAGCTTGCGTTACCCAGATTGTCGCTGGATCCGCATCACTGGGCTCGAGCAGCAGTGGGCCGAGTCCAAGGTTCTGGCCGCCTTCGACGAAGTGCAAAATCTCATCAACATCCAAGTCCAAGGCGTCACCGACATGGTGCTCAACTTCAAGCCCGGCGAAGCCCCCATGAGCGTGGTCGGTCAAGGCCGAATCGAAATACGTGACGCCAATGGTGGCACAACCCGTCTGGTCGCCCCAGGCGCCATGAGCGATCGTTCCTGGATCGTTCCCCTGCACAAAATCAACGGTCAATGGGTCCTCGGCCCACGCCAGGCAGTCGCCCTGCGCAAGACCCCCGGCCTACAGGGGCCCATAGACGATGCCTTCCTAGACAGCTTCCTGGTGGTACGCCCCACTGGCAAACCAATGCATCCTCAGGCGAATGCCTGGGCCGAGACTGAGCGCGAACGCTTCGCCCGAGAATGGCGCAAACAGTTCCGCGGCGAAGTTCGGGTAAAGACCGACACCGATGTGACCGAGGAGGACATGCGCAAACACAATCTCATCCTCTGGGGCGACCCCGGCTCCAATGCAGTTTTGGCCAAAATCGCCGACAAGCTTCCCATCCGCTGGACCACAGAAGGCGTGCAGGTAGGAAACAAATCCTTCCCCGCCGACCACGCCCCAGCCCTCATCCACCCCAACCCGCTTTCCCCTACGCGCTATGTGGTACTTAACAGCGGTTTCACCTTCCGCGAATACGATTACCTCAACAACGCCCGCCAGATTTCACGGCTGCCAGATTGGACAGTTTTCGACCTGAACACCAAACCCAACGCCCGCTACGCAGGTAAAATTGCCGCCGCCGGCTTCTTCGAAGAAAACTGGAATCTAGCCAATAAAGGAGAGTAAGCCCGTGCGTGATTTGAATGGCGCCTACCTGCATGCCACAGCCGTGGTGACCGGCGATGTGGTCTTGGCAAAGGGGGTCAGCCTTTGGCCCCATGTGGTGGTAAGGGGCGACATTGCCCCCATTCGTATAGGCGCCGGCACCAATCTGCAAGATGGTGCCATCGCCCATACCGAGTTCGAGATCCCTCTCCTCATCGGTGACAATGTCGTGGTCGGCCACCGGGCGGTGCTCCACGGCCACAAAGTAGGCCGGGGCTGCCTCATTGGCATGGGTGCCATGCTTCTCTCGGGCAGTGAAGTTGGCGACGAATGCATCATCGCCGCTGGCGCCGTGGTCACCGAAGGAAAAAAAATCCCACCACGCTCATTGGTGATGGGTATGCCAGGCAAAATCGTCCGTCAGGTCACCGACGACGAGGTCGCCTACATCGAAAAAATCAGGTTGCGTTACCAAGAACTGGCCACCGAATATGCAGCCGGCAAATTCCCCGACTGGTGAACTCCACATGCGTTCATCCACTCAGTTGCTTAAAAAAAGCGGCCCGCACCTCACCGACCCCTTTTCTGCGTAAATAGCCATTCCATCATTTCTGGGTCGGCATAACAGCCATTCCAAGAATCATGCCCCACATCCGGGTACTCGGTGTACTTGGCAGCTCCCCCGGCTTTGTTCACCGCCCCCACCATATTGCGTGAACGCGAAACGGGTACCGCTTCGTCCTTGGCACCGTGAAACGCCCATATCGGCACCTTCACCATTTTCCCGGCCTTCTTTTCATCCCCACCTCCGCAAACCGTTACCGCAGCCGCAAATCGTTCAGGCTGCCTACTCAGCAAATCCCATGTCCCGTATCC
>CAIWHS010000426.1 GCA_903912515.1 uncultured Planctomycetaceae bacterium | reverse complement strand
TGGCGTTGATTTTGGTGGTGGTGGGATTTTGCGGTTTGCCTTTTCCGTATCTGCCCCAGCAGGTCACCCTGCTTAATGTATTGACAATAGGTGGGCCAGCTCTTTTGATACTGGCGGGCAGATCGTCTGGGGTGGAGCCGGTGCGTTTGTCGTTTTTTGGCGAAGTGGCTTGGTTTGTTTTGATCGCTGGGGGTAGTGCGAGCCTGGTTGGGATTGGCGTGTATTGTGCGGCATTTTATGCGATGTATCAGGGGGTTGAAGTTGCCCGCACCATGCTTTTGGCAACCTTGATTTTGGTTGGAGTTGGGAACGCGGTGGTGGCGTCGCGTGGGGAGTTTGCCTTGGTGGTTTGGGCTTTTGTGGCGATTTTGCATTTTTGTGTGGTGATGCTGATTCCACCTCTCGCATATTTTTTCGCCTTGGTTCCCCTTACCGTTGGCCAGTGGGCCAGTGTGGTGGTTGCCGCAGCTTGTGCCATTCTTCCGGGAGCTTTGTTCGCTAAAGAGGCGGCAAATGGAAATCAATCACCAAGGGCAGGTGATCGGAAGCTTGGTGAGCCAGTGGTGTGCGAATGATTTTCACCTCGCGTATTACCAGGCCTTGGTAAAAGGCTTTATCGAGGCTTAGGGTGGGGAGAAAAGCCGGGAAGGAGCGGAAACGGGACGGGGGTGTGGAGGCTTGGTTGAACTGTTGTTCGGTGAAGAGGCCAGGTGCCAAACGGTTTCGCCAGTCGTTGCAGTCGCCTATCACGAGTGTGGGCAGGTCATGAAATTCGCGAAAAAGTGGATGGTGAAGCAAATGGTTTGCTTGCCAGCGTTGTTCGCCCGCAGTAAGCCCCAGATGCCAATTGGCTAGCCTGATTTTTCCCTCGGGTGAATCGATCACCACAACCTGTGCCCCGCGCGGTTTGCGTGAACCGAGTTGTAGGGAAAGATGGTGGCGGCTGGGCATTGGCCAACGGGAGACGATGAGGTTGCCGTAACCTCCAACTTTGTAGTGGACATTTTTTTGGAAGGCGGCCTCGGGAAAGGCAAACGCCTTTTGCAGGAGGTGGGGTTGGTCGTCGTGGGCGGTGCGTTTGGCGTTGTGGGTGACTTCTTGAAGGCAAAAAATGTCTGGATTTTCATGCTCGATCACCCGCACGATGCGGTCGAGATTGTAGCGTCGGTCTCGGCCACCAATGCCCTTGTGGATGTTGTAGCTTAAAACCCGCATGGTGTTGTTTCCGGGAATGGTTAGCACACGGCCATAACAAGTATGCGGGTCGTGGGGTATATTTCACCAAAAAAACGGCTGGCTTGTTGGATTTAGGCGGTTGCACAAGTGCCGGGCCAAACAGGTGGCTGGGTGCATGGTGGAACGGGATTGGATTTGGCAATGCCAACGCTAGCAAGGCTTGGCTAGGCGCTTATTGAGCATGATGCGCGGTGCTGTGGGCTTGGGAAAGCCTTTTTCACACATGGCCCAATTTTGTTTGGGCCGGACACCAGTCCACATAATGGAAAATTACCTTTTTTTGGTGGGATCTGAGTTTTGCGGACCTGCTGGATTTGGGCCGGGTAGAAAATGAGATTCTTGTGACCGTAAGCATTTTTGGAGTTTACTTTATGGGGGCGGATTTTTTTTCTTTTGGTGATGCCTTAGTTCGTTTTTTGCACAATTCAATGACGAATTAGATTGCTGGTCTTTCTTACATTTCTGGTGGTGAGCCGGATTTTGGTTCTTGGTTTTTTGGTTGGGTGTTTGATCCTATTTGACTGACGGGGGTTTGCGGATTGCTAACCGGCTCACCACCCATTCGAACGCCTCGGTGGCATCGGCATAAGTGGTGTCATGCCCGCCCTGCGGTCGGTGTATCAGGTGCGTGGGGCGGTTCTGTTTTTGGAGCTGGGCCACTAGGCGCACCACGCTTTCGGGCGGGACCAGCTTGTCCAGGCCACCGGTGGTGCAGGCGATGGGCATGGTGAGTTGGCTGGCGTTCAGTTCTGCCGAGCGTTTGCGGTACTCCTCGGGCTTGACGGATTTGGTTCCACCGAAGGAGGTGGCGATGGCCTCCTGAAACTGGTCGTAATCCACCAGGTTGGCAGTGCCGTTGAGGGAGATGACGCCATCGATCAGTTCCGGATGCAGCGCGGCGAAGGTGAGGGCGCCTGTGCCGCCCATGGAGCCCCCGCTGAGGATGATTTTTTGCACAGAGTATTTTTTGCGCAAGTCCCGGAGGATCTGCACCATGTCCGCTTCGGCGGCCGGGCCCATCCAGGAGGTTTTGGCCCGGTAATCCGGTGAGACGAAAACCATGCGGTGTTTGACGGAACAGTCACGCGCGGCTTTGCATTCGTCCCGCGGGTCGCGGATGAATTGCCAGCGGTCGGACCCGTGGCCATGCAGCGCGATGAGGATGGAAACGGGGGCGGATGGCTGGAAACCCTCTGGCTCGAGGGCCACATAACGCTGGGGGCTGGCATCGAAATCGGCGGTGAAGACGTTGTCATGAGGGGTGGTGGGAGCGGTTTGGCCGGTGGCCAGGCCCAGGGTGATCAGGAGTTGCAGCACAAAGGAGGGCATTCCATTCTTTCCGGAAGTGCGGTGGGCGAGACATTTGCATTAAAAACCTTTTGGCAACCTGTAGCAAATCAGGCGGAAATCGAGGAGACTGATGGCAGGCCTTAGCTGGGCACGCAAGCGGCCCGGGCAGGGGTGAATTTTCCTCCCGTTTCTCTATCCGGTGTTTCGATGAAAAAAGCGATGTTGGTGCTGATGGGGCTGATGGTCTCCAGCAGTTTGGCGCTGGCCCAAGCCCCCAAGGGTGAGGTGCTGAAGTTCTCCTTCGAGAAGAGCAAAGTGTATCCAGGGACCTACCGCGACTACTGGGTGTATGTGCCCGCGCAATACGACGGCAAAACTGCGGCCTGCGTGTATGTGAACCAAGATGGAGTGCAGTACAACGCGCCCCAGGTGTTCGACCGGCTGATCGCCGAGAAGAAGATGCCTGTGACCATTGGCGTGTTCATCATGCACGGCCGGGTGAAGGCGAAAAGCCCTGATGCGCTGGACCGCTTCAACCGCAGCTTTGAATACGATGGTTTGGGCGATGACTACGCCCGCTTTTTGCTGGATGAGTTGTTGCCCGATGTGGAAACCAAAAAGGCGAGTGACGGTCGGGACATTGTTTTGTCTAAAATAGGCAATGACCGGTGCATTGGGGGTGCCTCGAGCGGGGCGATTTGCGCCTTTAACGCGGCTTGGGAGAGGCCAGAGGCTTTCTCGAGGGTCTTTAGCGCGATAGGCACCTATGTGGGCCTTCGCGGCGGCCACAACATTTCCACGCTAGTGCGAAAATATGAACCCAAGCCGATCCGCGTGTATTTGGAAGACGGGTCGAACGACCTGAATATTTACGGCGGCGATTGGTGGATGGCGAACCAGTCGATGGAGCGGTCGCTGAAATTTGCCGGTTATGAGTTGGAACACAAATGGGGCGACGGAGGCCACAACGGAAACCACGCCACCCAATTGTTTCCGGAGGCGATGGAATGGCTGTGGAAGGGCTGGCCTGAACCGGTGAAGGCGGGCAAGGGGAGCAGCCAGCTTCAGGAGATTCTGGTTCCTGGCGAGGAGTGGAAGCTTGTGGGTGATGGCTATGCCTTCACCGAGGGGCCAGCAACCAACCCGCAGGGCGAGGTTTTCTTTAACGATGTGGGCAAGGGCAAGACCTACCGGGTGAACGCCGAGGGCAAGCCCGAGGTGTGGCTGGAGAATTCCAAGCGGGGCGATGGCCAGAACTTTGGTCCCGATGGCAAGCTGTATGCGGCCTCTGGTGCGGAGAATGGGATTTTGGCGTGGGACAAGGACGGCAAATCGACCAAGGTTGTGGGTGGTTTTCGCGGCAACGACCTGGTGGTGAACGCCCAAGGAGGCATTTATGCCACCGACCCGGGCAACCCTAGCAAAATTCATCACATCAGTCCGCAGGGAGAGGACAAGGTGGTGGACACCGGCCTAAAATTCTCCAACGGCATTTGCCTGTCGCCCGACCAAAGCCTGCTCTATGTGGCAGACAGTAAAAGCCACTGGGTGTACAGTTACCAGGTGCAGAAGGACGGGACGCTGGCCAACAAGCAGCGCTACTACCACTTGCATGTGCCAGACAACGCTGATGACTCGGGTGCTGATGGCATGCGTGTGGACCGCGATGGGCGGCTGTATGTGGCAACTCGCATGGGTTTGCAGGTGTGCGACCAAGCCGGGCGGGTGAACTGCATCATTCCCACGCCGAATGGCAAGGTGTCGAACCTGACCTTTGGCGGTGCCAATCTGGACACCCTCTATGCCACGTGCGGCGACAAGGTCTACAGCCGCAAAGTGAAGGTGAGGGGGGCTCCTAACTTTTTGCCGGCCAACAAGCCGCCGGCACCCAGGCTATGATTTTTGGGTTTTAAATTAGAGTAAGCGGGAATTGGATAGTCCCCAATTCCCGCTTACTCTTTGTATGGGCGCCTTGAATTGGCGCTTGACAATGGCTGGGGAGCCCCGAGTAGACTAGTAACCGCACCGCTTCTGCTTAAAATCTGGTTTCTCATTTGAGGACAATATTCATGAAAGCCAAAAGTTTTGCTCTGCTAGTGGCAGGGTTGGCTGCCGGTGTGTTGCCGGCGGCGGAATTTGACAAGCCGGTGATGCTGAAGGCGGGCGGCAAGCCGATCCGCGTGGAAAGCCCGGGTTACGCTTGCCCGGCATGGGCCGACCTGGACGGCGACGGCAAGCCTGAACTGCTGGTGGGCCAGTTTGCCCAAGGAAAGATCAAGGTGCTGCCCCACCAGGGGGGCCTGGATTTCGGCCAGGGGGCCTGGCTGAAAGCCGAGAAGATCGATGCTGAAATACCTGGTATGTGGTGATGCACCTCCTCCACTCCACAGTTTGTGGATATCGATGGGGACGGCGTTCGCGACATTCTCTCCGGTTCGTACTCCCGGATGGAAAAGGAGATGGCAGGCCTGTTCCAGGTGTTACGCGGCAAAAAGGGGGGTGGCTTTGCCAAGGCCGAGGAGCTGAAGGGCACGGATGGTGAGCCGCTGATTATCCCCGCCGACAATGAGGCCAAGCTGACCGAGAAGATCTGCACCCGGCCCTTCGCTGTTGATTGGGACGGCGACGGCCAACTGGACATCGTGACCGGCAACTTCGCCGGCAGCTTTTACTGGTTCAAGGGGGAAGGGAAGGGGAAATTCCAGCCCAAGCCCCAGCCCATCCTGGTCGGCAAGGAGCCACTGAAAATCAAGGGAGTGCACAGCGACCCGTTTGTGGTGGATTGGGACAAGGATGGTGATCTCGACATCCTGACCGGTTCCTCCAGCGGGGGTGTGACTTGGGCGGAAAATACCGCGGGCAAAGGCAAGATGCCGGAACTGAAGCCCTTGGTGGACCTTATCCAGGCACCCAAGGAGATGCCCTACGGTCAGCCCCTACCCATCAAGGAAGACGAATTGACGGGGCCGACCACTGCCACCCGCGTCTGGGTGGAGGATGTCAACGAGGACGGCAAGCTGGACCTGCTGGTGGGTGATTCGGTGACCCTGACGGCACCGGCCAAAGGCCTGACGGTGGAGGAATTCAAGAAAAAGCAGGCCGAATGGCAGCAGAAGGTGGATCAACTGTCCAAAGTGTTGGCATCCCCAAAAGCCGACCAGAAGGAGCGGCAGAAAGCCAACGAGGACTTCAGCGAGTTGTACCAGAAACGGTCTGAATTCATTCAGGAAGACCGGACAGGGTATGTTTGGGTGTATCTGCAAAAGTAGTCGGATCGTATAGCCTGCCTGACCGTGGCCCCCGCCGAAGAATTCGGCGGGGGCTTTTTCTTTGGGCAAAGGATAGTTTTATCCCCCTTTGGCCATCTGCAAAAGGAACTCTAGCAAGTCGGCCATCTGATCCGGGGTGATCTGGTTTTCCAGACCCTCGGGCATCAGCGATTTGCCGGTGGCGGTGAGGGCTTCCAGGTTAGTGCGCAGGATCACATCCTCCATCCCCTCGGCACGGCGAAGCGTCACATTCACCGGGGTTTCGGCAGCTAGTAGGCCAACCAGGGTGCGGCCATCCTTCGTTTCGGCCACCATCTGCGCGTAGCGTGGGTCGATCTCCCGGCTGGGGTCGAGGATTGCCAGGATAAGCGCGGCCTTGTCCTTGCCGGGAAGTACGGCCTTCAGCTCAGGCCCCACCACATGGCCCAGGTTGGCGGCATCGCCGGTCTTGTGACAGGCGGCGCAGTTTTTCACGAACACCTCGCGCCCCCGGGCCAGATTGCCTTCGGTTTTCCCATCAAGTACGGCCTTTTGATAGCGCTTCACCACCTCGTCCCGAGCGCCGGAACTGCTGGCAAACAGCTTGCCAGCTCGTGATTTCAGCGCGGTCTGCCGGCTGTTCAAGAGTGCGGTCCGGCTGGCGGCATCCACCAGGGCTGCGGGCACCTTGCCCGTCTCAAGTGCGGTCAGCAGGCTGTGCGCGCCCTGCTGGCCCGAGATCAATTGGGCCATAAGTTCCGCGCGGGCGGCGGGAGCCAAGTTGGGCAGGCAGGCTGCCATTTGCGCCAGAAGGGGGGCATCGCTGCGGCCAGTCAGGGCGGCAATCGTGGCCAGTTGTACCGCTGGGGAATTTTTGTTGTTGAGCAGATCTCCCACCTGATCTCGCCAAACCGTGCTTGGGGCCAGAGCCAGGGTGCTGATGGCCGTCAACCGGTCCCTTTCGCTGGCTTGCACATTTTCCGAGGTGACTGCCGCAGACCGCAAAAGCGGTTCCAGAGTCGCCAAGGGCGATTTTTGATGTTCACCGTTCCTGTCAGGTAAGGGAGTCCACCAAGCATCGATGCTTTGGCCCGCCTGGCGCATGCCCTGGCTGAGGCCTTGCAGGAAAGGGGCCCGCCAGATTGGATTCGCCAAGACTTCCAGCGACAAGGAGCGTGCCAGCAGGGGCACAGCATCCACCGGAGGCCGAGCGCCCACCTGCATGCCTGCCTGGGTGACCAGCTTGGCCCGGGTGGCGTTCAGCGGGTGCCCCTTGGCCTCTTGTGCCCAGACGGACAGGTACCTGGAGAGATCGGGAGCCGTGGAACTCCAGGCGGCTGCAACGATCCAGACATCGTCCGCATCGTGCCACAGGCGTTTGGCTAGAGCTTCCTCGTGGCCAGGAGAACGGGCGGCGAAAGCGGCCGCCTCAAACCGCACGCGAGGGGATGTATCTTCCAGCAACTCGATAGCCCGGCCCTCGGGCAACGGCGATTTACCCCGGTGGGCGGGCAGGCAGACCAGTGCCACCTCGCGCACGCCAGCTTCCGGATGATTCAGACAGGCCAGCGCGGCCTCAGAGTCGAGGGCGTCGAGCCTAGCCAGCAGGGCCAGTCCATGGACCCGGGCAAATGGCCGCGGATCGCTGGTGGCAAGCCTGTGCAGACCCTTCACCGCATCAGGTCCGGGTTGTTCCAGGATCAATCGGTGGGCGGTGAAACGGTCCCAAGGATTGTCGCTGCCCAACTTGTCGAGACGGCCTTTCAGATCGGCTGGAAATGAAAGCAGGGCAGTCTGGGCCTTGTCGGCGGGGGCAAGCCGCCACAGTCGGCCTTTCGCCTTCGACTCGAGACCCATGCGGGCCTTCAGGTCTTCGGGCAGGCTGAGCGGCGTCTCAATCGCCTCGCGGTAGAAATCGCATACCATCACCGCGCCATCGGGCATGAACGACAGATGCACCGGGCGGAAGAAATTGTCCTTGCTGGCCACCACCTCACCGCCATCGATCAGCCGGGTGGCGGTGAAACCGGCGCCCTTGGGTGCCAGTCTGTCGCCGGTGATCAGGTTGTTGGCGGGGTCGCACACCAATACCGCATCGCGCCACATGCCGGTGAACAGACCGCCATCTGTGGGTAGGGGTGAGCAGGTGGAGGTGGTGTAGCCGCCAGCGACCAGCTCGGTGGTGGGGAAACGCTTGGCATCGGCACTGCCGGCGCGTCTGCGGGTGCGTTCGACGCGCCAGGGTTCGGGTTCGGAGATGCGGAAGACTTTGGTGGCGGCGCCGTGTTGGGGGATGTCGACAGTTGCGGCTGGCGGCGCAAGGTAGGGGTTGCCTGCCAAGAGGCTGTCTGGGAGGGCAATATGGCGCAGATGTTGGCTGTTGGTATTGGTGAACCAGTGTCCGAAGCGGTCGGCGGCGAGGCCATATTGGCCGCCGCCGGTCTCGGCGCGCATGCTGCCGGGTTGGTCGGGATCGAAGGAGCAGGCCCGGCCACGGAGGGAGAGGTTAAAGGCGGGGACATCGGGGCAGCGGATATCGCCGCCGGCGCCACCGACCATGGCGTGGATGCGGCCATCGAGCCCGAGGGTGAGGGTGTTGACCAGTTGCTGGAGGTTGGGAAGTGCAAAGCCGACATAGAGGGTTTTGCGGATGTCGGCTTTGCCGTCGTTGTTGGTGTCTTTTAGATAAAGGATCTCGGGAGCTTGGGCGACCAAGAGGCCGCCGCGCCAGGGGAGTAGGCCCATGGGGAAGCGGAGGCCCTGTGCAAAGGTGACCGATTTTTCGTATTTGCCGTCGTGGTTCTCATCTGTGAGGAGACTGATGCGGCCGCTGGAAATATCGCCTGTGCCAACGCCGCCGTTGGGGTAACCGCGCATTTCTGCGGCGTAGAGGCGGCCGTTTTCGTCGAAGGCGGCGCAGACGGGATCGACCACCTGGGGTTCGCTTGCCACCAACTGCATGGCGAGGCCTGGGGCCACCACCATAGCCTTTTCGGCCTCGCTCGGGCTGAGGGGGCCTACGGCCGGTGTGAGATTTTGGCCCAAAGGCAGGAAAAACAGTGGGAAAAGCAGGGGAAGGGCATTCATTTGGCTTCTCCAATCAATAACAATTAGAGTATCCCCCTTTAGCTGGACACACAACCTGTGGCACACTGTCGAAATGGCTAAGAGCAAAGCAAACAAAAAAGTTGAGCCCCAAAACAGCGTGACCCTGGTGGGCACGAGTGTACGGGCGTTAGCCTGGAGCGCTGTGCGCGCCGGGGAAAGGCCGTTATGCCTGGATTTGTTCAATGACACGGATCTGCTGGGATTGCCCGGTGTGATTGCCAAAAGGATGAAAAATTGGCCGCCTGAAGAGCTGGATGAGCTGGTTCCGGAGGGAATTCCGTGGGCTTACACGGGGGGCCTTGAGAATTATCCCCGCTTGGTTGGCATGCTGGCAAAGCAGGCGCCCTTGCATGGAAATAGCGGTGAAACACTACTGAATGCGCGATTGCCGTGGAGATGGTGCGAGAAATTGCAGGCTGCTGGGGCATGTGTGCCGGAATGGGCTTTTGCACCACCTGCAGGTGCGGCGGATGAATGGATGCATAAGCCGCTTAGAAGCGCTGGTGGCAAAGGGGTGCGGGCTTGGCCCGAGGGTGGCAAAGCTTTGCCCTGGCGCTGGTTTGCACAACGCAAGGTGGAAGGACTGAGCGCATCGGCAGTGTTTGCTGTTTCGACTGGAGAGTTTGAGTTGCTTGGGGTGACTGAGCAGTGGGTGGGGAAAGAGTGGCTTGGGTCGAAAGGCTATGCCTATTGCGGCAGCATTGGGCCGATAGAGTTTTCAGAAGATTTGCGCGGGCAGCTTGAGCTTATTGGCAAAGGTTTGCAGTCGATGGAGCTGCGAGGCCTCGTGGGTGTTGATTTGGTGATTGAGGGCGATAAGGCTTGGGTGATTGAAATTAACCCACGATGGCCGGCGAGCGTGGAGTTGCTGGAACGGGCGGGCGGCTATTCGGCCTGGGAATGGCACCGCTGGGGATGTGTGGGTGGGCTACCACGGCCCCGAGCGGCGGGCAAGGTGAGCGGGTGCATCGCCAAGGCTATCTTCCACGCGCCTGTCGATTTGGAATTTCCGGCGGAATGGCCGAGGAACCGGGCGAACACCTGGGCTGACTTGCCAGCACCTGGGGAAAAAATCAAAGCCGGCTCACCCGTTCTCACCTGCCTTGCGGCGGCCCCGACGCGGTTGCTTTGCGACGGGCTCATCCTCGAAAGGGTCGAGGTTGCTAGGGGCCTGCTTGGGCTTACTGGCAAGATCGTTGATTGACCCGGGTTCACCGGGGGGTGGCTCGTCGCGCAACTGGAGCCAGTCCCACCAGGATGGGTCTTCATCGTGATTCACATCGAGATCGGCGCAGGAAATGAGCGCACCTCGTTCGGCATCCTGAACCTTGATCGCGAAAGATAGGGTTCGGTTTTCGTCGAAATCGAATCCGTGCAGGGCACCCTGCGGGATGAGGGCGGCAACAGTATAGCCACCGTGTTGGAGACGAGAGCGGAAAAAGATTTTGCTGAGAGGTATGGCGGGGGCCTCCTCCAGGGCTCGGGGGATTTTACCCTGACAAATGACTGGCTCAGTTTTGTCGTCACCCCCTCCCACAGGGAGGAGGTGGAGCAGGTGGCAGTAGCCATTTGCCCGCTTGCCGCTAAGGCTGCCGCGGGTGTTAAGCCAAAGGGAAACACCATCGGCCAGGTGGGGGCGTGTGGCGTCCCCCTCTGGAGGCTTTGACTTGTTAGTCACTTCAACCAGGATGGCCAAACCGGAATCGTTCCAACCTGTTTGCACGGTGACCGGGCAACCTGGGTTACCCATGGCCGTGAAGGGGCGAAGGGTGCAGCCATCGGGCAGGGGCGTGCCTTTTTTGAGGCGCTGGGCCAGATCGGACACGCGCCAGCAGGGCACTTTGGTTTGCAGAAGCAGGGCGCCGGCAATAAGCGACATAGCTAGGCCTCGGGTTTTATTGGAGCAGGCTTTTGCGCAGTATTTCGCCCGCCTTGTCGAAATAGGGCTGCCATGTGATCTCGGGCGAGAGCGTTTTCATGCAATCGCGGACTTTTTCGAGGGTGTTCAGTGCCATATGGGGGCAATCGTTGCAGGCGCAGGTGATTCCCGGCACCGGGTGGTAGCGGTGGCGGGGGAAGCGGTGCTCGAGTTGCCAGATCATGTTGGGTTCGGTGGCCACGAGGAAATCGGTGGGTTTCTCAAAGGTGCCGACATGGCGGATAATCGCCTCGGTGCCACCTATGAATTCACTTTGGGCGAGGATATTGGCTGGGCACTCGGGGTGGGCCACGGTGATAGAGCTGGGGATTTTGCGCTTGAGATCGAGCAGGGCCCCCACGCTGAAGATCTCGTGCACCATGCAGGCGCCGTCCCACAGGATCATGGGGCGGCCGGTGACCTCACGGAGATATTGGCCGAGGTGCCTGTCGGGCACGAAAAGTATTTCTTTATTCTGAGGGATTCGGTCGATGATCTGGCGGGCGTTGCCCGAGGTGACGACCCAATCGCACAGCGCCTTGGTGGCGGCGGTGCTGTTGATGTAGGTGACGGTCTCGAAGACCCGGCCATTTTCGCGCAGCATCTCTTGGTAGCGGGCGAGGCGGGGTGCGGGGCAACTGTCTGCCAGGCTGCAACCTGCTTTGAGATCAGGCAGGATGACTGTACGGCTAGGGTTGAGGATTTTGGCGGTCTCGGCCATGAAGTGGACGCCGCAAAACACAATGACTTGGTTTTTGACCTTGGTGGCCTCACGCGCCAAATGCAGGCTGTCGCCTGTGATGTCTGCCAAGGCTTGGATTTCGCCCTGCTGGTAATAGTGAGCCAGGATGACGGCATCCTGTTTTTTCTTCAGCGCCTGAATCTCGGCGACCACATCGGTAACACCAGGGAAACGGAGATCGGATTTTTCGGCCTCGGTTGCTACTGCCATGAAACACCTCATCATCTGCCCCTCGGGGGCTAACCCTTCCCTGATATGATAGAGGATTGACCTGCTAGGCCCCAGCCCGGTAACACCGGGTTAAATAGGGCCTTTCATGCACTTTTTCGGTTGTGGGAGTCTGATTTAGCCATGAAACCTCCAGTAGAAACCATTCGGTTATTGGGCGGATTGACACTCGCGCAAGCAGTCAAGGCTTCAGGAATGGCAGACACTGGTGGCGGGGCCAAGGTTCTTATACGCGAGGGTGGTGTTTTGGTGAACAACCAGGTGGAATTGAGGCCGGGCTGCAAGCTGAAGGCTGGGGACAGGTTCAGTCCGCTTGGAGGCAAACCCTGGCTGGTGATCGCTTGAGCGGAGTACGGGAATCGGTGGAAAGCCGGAAGGACAGTGCCGGGGTCGATGAGGCCAGCGGCCTGCGGCTGAACGAGCCAACCCTGTGGACCAACCCGGCTATTCCCGCCTGGAAGCGGGTGCTGGGTTTGGCGTGGCCCGCCTTTTTACAGCAAATGCTGCACCTGACGGTGAACCAGACAGACCGTTGGCTGGCCGGCAATGCTGTTGGCCTGGACGAGGCGAGCCAACTGGCGATGCAGGGGGCGCAAACCACCTGCTTTTATCTGGCTTGGGTGGTTTCCTGTTACGGAGTTTTGGCCAGTGTGGGGGCATCGGCGCTGGTGTCGCGGTTGGTGGGAGCCGGGGATATTCGCGGGGGCAATCTGGCCTTTCATCAATCCATGATTTTGGCGTTGCTGCTGGGCGTGGCGGGTGGCGCGTCCGGGTTGTTTTGTTTGGATTCCCTATTGGGATTTTTGCGACTGGAGGGATTGCCCAAAGAGTTCGCGCACGATTATTTGAGTGTGACCCTGATGCTTTTACCCTTCCAGTTGTTACTGAGCACAGCGGTGGCGAGCCTGGCTGGGGTGGGTGACACGCGCACAGGGCTGTGGATTCTTGTAGGTACAACGCTGGTTAATCTGCCTTTGGCATGGATGGGTTTTCGCGGTGTGGGGGAATGGGCTGGCCTTGGGTTCGCAGGTATCGCTTGGGGGACAGGCCTGAGCCATGCGCTTGGAACTTTGGCGGCTCTTGGGATTTTGTGGCAAGGTCGCAGCGGCCTGAAGGTGCTTCCAAAACTGCTGAAACCGGATTTGCCCATGTTGGGTCGGCTTTTGCGAGTCAGTCTGCCTGCGGGGGCTGACAGCCTTTCGTTGGCGGCAGGGCAACTTTTGTTTTTGTCGGTAGTGAACCTGTTGGACGATGCCTCGAAGGGCGCGCATGGAATTGCGCTTGGATGGGAGGCCATGGGGTATTTGAGCGGGGCGGCTTTTGGGGTGGCGGCGACCACCTTGGTGGGCCAAAACCTGGGCGCCAAACAACCCGATGAGGCGATGCGCTGCGGCCTGACGGCTTTGGCCTTGGGTGCGGTGACGATGAGCCTGATGGGTGTGTTTTTTTTTACCAACGCCTTGTCCATGTTTCGGTTTTTTTGCCCTACGGAGGCACAGTCGGCGGTTGTTGAAGTGGGTGTGCCAGTGCTGCGGTTGGTGGCGTTTTCGATGCCCATGCTGGCGAGTTGCATCGTTTTGACTAGCGCGCTGCGGGGCGCAGGGGACACCCGGTTCCCTTTGCTTTTCACTTGGGTGGGATTTTTTGCGGTGCGTTTACCACTAGCCTGGTGGCTGAGCCGTCCGGAAATCAGTTTGCCCGGGGTCGGTGAATTTTCGGGTTGGAATTTGGGTTTGTTCGGATGCTGGCTGGCGATGCAAATCGACATCAACCTGCGCGGGGTGCTATTTTTGGCCCGTTTTTGGGGCGGGAAATGGCGAAGGGTGAGTGTGTGACCTTTTTAGTTGCGTTGCAAAGGGCTGGGTTAACTCACAGGATTGGATTTTTACCCCATTTATGAACAGGTTGCCGCATTTTTGCCCGACTGGCATATTTTAGCAGACGGGCAATGCCAATCGGCCAGCAATTGCCATAGTGTGGATAATTTTAGAATCTTTATATTCAAATGGGTCGACCTCGCCAATCGGTTCGGCAAGCACCACATCGTCTTGCACACTGGTGGCGCGAACCGGGACCAGCTTGCGGCGCAAGGCCGGCAGTAGGCCCCGCAACGAAACCTTGGTGCCGCGGCAGGCAGTGCCTACCACATGGCCGGGGCGGGCCTCGTCGGCGGTTTCGACCAACACATCCAGATTGCGGCCGATGAGGGAATGGCGGAAGGTGTTGGCGAGTTCGGCTTCCAAAACTGCGGCACGGCGCATGCGGTCATGGATGATAGTGGGGTGAACGGGGTTGGGTAGGGATGCGGCGCGGGTACCCTCACGCGCGCTGAAGGCGAATAGGTGCATGCCGGCAAAGCCAGCCAAGCGGGCTACATTGCAGCTGGCTTCAAAATCAGCCTCGGTTTCGCCTGGGTAGCCAACGATGAGATCGGTGGTGATGGCGGGGTGGTCGAGCAGCTCTTTGGCCATGGCTACCTGCTCGAGAAACCTGGCAGCAGAGTAGCGGCGGCGCATGGAGGTGAGAACGGCATCCGACCCGCTTTGCAGGCAGAGGTGCAGGTGAGGCGCGATGCGCCTATTGCCGGCGAGTGATTTGAGCAAGCTTTCACGGGCCTCGGCTGCATCGAGGCTGCTGAGTCGAATGCGGAACTCGCCGGGCAGGGCCTCCAGCTTGTCGAGCAGGTGCCAGAGGCGGCTCCAGTGTTGGCGGGTTTTGCCTTTACTTAAATCGAGACCATAGTGGCCCAGGTGGATGCCGCCCAAGACAATCTCGCGGTAGCCATTGGCTACCAGGCCGGCGACCTCACTAACGATATCTTCAATCGGGCGGCTGGAAAAACGGGGCCTGACAGTGGGAATGATGCAGTAGGCGCAGTCGAGCAGACAGCCATCCTGCACCTTGACAAAGGCGCGTTGGTGGCCTGCAAAGCCGCGAATTCCGGGTAGAGAATCGGTGACCCCCCAAGGCTCCAAATCTTTGGTCAGTTGGTCTTTGTCTGTCACCACTTTTTGGACGCCGGGCAGGCGGGCGAGGTCATCTGGGGCCCGGGTGGCGTAGCAACCCATCACGACAATTTCACCCGAGGGTTGCTCGCGGTGCAGTTTGCGGATGAGGTGGCGGGCTTTGACATCAGCTTCATGGGTGACGGTACAAGTGTTCACCAGACACAGATCTGCCGGTTCGCCCGGTTTTGCGGCCAACCAACCGGCACTTTCGAGGAGCTCTTGGGCGTATTGGGTTTCGTATTGGTTGACCTTGCAGCCCAAAGTGGCGGTGCGAAACCGTTTGGGGGCGGGTGCCAGAGGGCTAGGCGGTGGTGTGGAGATGGCGAATGGGCCTGCCATGGGTGATAGCTTTTGTTTAAGAGAAATTAATATTCCGATGAATACACTGATTTCACCGGGGAAAATTGGTGCATCTGGCGATTTTTGCAAGTTAACCCTGTCGCCTGATCACACTCTGGATGATAGCATATATAGTCCTGCTTGCTTTACGGTTTTCTAATGAGCTGCCTGCGCAGGGCGGCCTGTTGGATCTGCCACCGATGCGAATTTGGGAATGGAAAATGGCGGCTCAGACGCTCACAGAAAAGATTTTGGCCCGTCACTCTGGAAAATCCTCGGTAGAGCCGGGTGAGAATATCTGGGTGGATGTGGACATCCTGATGACGCACGATGTGTGCGGCCCGGGCACTATTGGCGTGTTCCACCAAAATTTTGGCCGCGAAGCCAAAGTGTGGGACAAAGACAAAGTGGTCATCATTCCTGACCACTACATCTTCACTGCCGACAAGATGGCCAACCGGAATGTGGATGTATTGCGCCAATTCGTCAAAGAGCAGGGTTTGCCGCACTATTACGATGTGGGCAGTGAGCGCTATAAGGGCGTCTGCCACATTGCGCTGCCAGAAGAAGGCCATACCCGTCCTGGCGAGATTTTGCTGGGCACTGATAGCCATACCTGCACGGCAGGCGCATTTGGCGAGTTTGCGACGGGCATAGGTAACACTGACGCCGGCTTTGTGATGGGCACGGGCAAGACTTGGCTGAAGGTGCCGCCCACGCTGCGGTTTGTATTCAAAGGCGACATGCCTCCCTATTTGATGGCAAAAGACCTGATTTTGGCGGTGATTGGCGACATTGGCTGCGATGGAGCCACCTACCAAGCGATGGAGTTTGATGGTGAGGGCGTTTATGCGCTGAACATTGAAGAGCGCATGACGCTGTGCAACATGGCCATCGAAGCGGGTGGCAAGAATGGCATCATCGCCGCTGATCAGAAAACCATCGACTTTGTGAAATCTCGCGACAAGGCTAGCAAGCCATTCCTTGTGGAGAAGTCCGACGCTGGAGCGCGGTTTGCCCGGGAACTTGTTTACGATGTGCGAACGCTCCGCCCTGTTGTGGCCAAGCCCCATAGCCCTGACAACCGGGCGTATGTGGACGAATGCAAGGGCACGAAGCTTGATCGGGCCTACATTGGATCGTGCACGGGCGGGAAGATGACCGACTTCCGGGCCGCGGCCAAAATATTGGCTGGCAAGGAAGTGAAAATTGACACCTTTGTGGTGCCTGCCACCACTGAAGTGGCCCGCAATCTGAAAACAGAAAAGCTGGGCAACCACACGCTGGAGGAGATATTCCTGAATGCGGGTGCCAAGATTGGCGAGGCCTCGTGCGCTGCGTGCTTGGGCGGCCCATCAGACACCTTTGGCAGGCTGAACCAGGCGATTCGCTGCATCAGCACCACGAACCGCAATTTTCCAGGGCGCATGGGGCACAAGCAGGCAGAGGTGTTTCTCGCCAGCCCGCTCACCGTGGCGGCTAGCGCTCTGACCGGACTGATTACCGATCCGCGGGAGTTTTTGTCGTGAAGCTTGAGAACATCATTCAAGGCAAGGCATATGTCCTGGGCGACAACATTGACACCGACCAGATCATACCGGCCGAGTTCCTGACCCTGAACCCGGCCATAGCTGAGGAATACCGGCAGTTTGGTCGCCATGCGCTGGCGGGTGTCCCGCCTGCCCAAGGTGGCCTGCCCAAGGGCCATGTGCTATTCCACAAGAATGAGACGGATTTGGTGAGTGATTACCAGATCATTGTGGGGGGAAGGAACTTTGGTTGCGGTTCGAGCCGCGAACATGCCCCCATCGCGCTGGACGCAGCGGGAATCAAGGCTGTGGTGGCCGAGTTTTACGCCCGCATTTTCTATCGCAACGCGGTGAACGGCGGATATATCGTGCCGGCTGAGACTGCTGAGCGGTTGTGCGAAAAGGTGTGCACAGGGGACGAACTGCGCATCAACTTGGAAGCTTGCATCATGGAAAATCTCACCACGGGGGAGAAGTACAGCCTGCGGCCTTTGGGCGAGGTGGTACCCATTCTTGAGGCCGGAGGTGTATTTCCCTACGCCCGCTCCAAGGGGATGCTGCCCTCCTGACCGGGTTTGGTCACACTGGTCCCGGGGGGTGATCCGGTGGAAATTGATTACAACGGAGGCCTGAATGGGGCACCACCGCCCGAGGCCCCTCCACCTAGTGAACGAAAAAAAAACAAGCCGCGCACCTTTGTCGAACTGCTGCTCGATCGCATAGCGGCGATGGAGCCGGGGAATTTTCATCCCCGGTCTTTCTTGCTTATTTCTGGCGAAGGTGAAGAGCAGGTATTGAAATCCCTGGATCAGTTGCACAAGAAGGGTTTGATCGACCGGGTGCGGGATGAAGGCCTGCCGGGCGAACTGGTGGTGCGGCTTTCAGCCAAGGGCAGGGCGCTTTATGCCGACGAAAAAAACTTGGAACGCTGGCGCGAGGAGCAGGCGCTCACCCTAAACACCACCCGCAAGATGCTTGGACTGGACCCACAGCCGTGGGCCATGTGGGCAACTCGGCTACTTTTCATAGTGATATTGGCTAATTTCATCTGGGGTGGTGTGCTCTCTTGGCAGGCAGGCCAGCTTGGGAACTATCTGCACGACCCGGATGCCAAGGGCATGGCGGAGATTTACCACCAGATTGGCGCTGCCGAAGCACTGAGTTTGGCGCAGGGAGAATGGTGGCGTCTCTTCACCTGCATGTTTGTGCATTTTGGGGTGGTTCACATTGTTTCCAACTCGATTGGCCTGATGGCGGTGGGGATGCTTGTTTCCCGGATGATGGGGCCGGGTGTGGTGTTGCTGGTATTTGTGATTGCTGGCCTTTGGGGCAGCGGATTTGGCATGACCTTCCAGCCGCAAGCGATACTGGCGGGTGCGAGCGGTGCCATCTGTGGTTTGATGGCGGCTTTTGTGCTGTGGTTTGTGACCCATCGCCACCGGCTGGACCCAAAAATTGCCGGGCGTTTCGGGTCATTCTTATTGATGGATCTGATTTTGATTACCGGGATTTCTTTACTGCCTGGCATCAGCGGTTTTGGGCATTTGGGTGGTGCCATAGGAGGGGCCCTGGTGGGGGCCGGGTTGATACTGCTTTCTGAAGATTGGGGCGTACGGGCCAATTGGCGGCCGCTTGCGGGTTCGGCCTGCCTGATGGTGGCGGGGGCCGGGGCTGCCGCGCTGGTCTCGACAGCTTGCCAATCGGCTGCACCGCTTTCGGAGAAATATCGCCAAAGTGAGGATGCGGAGATATTGAACAAGGGAGTTTATCCGGAATTTGCTGGCATTCGGGTAGATTATCGCAATGCGGTGACCCAATTTGCGGAGCCACTGCAGTTGAAGGACAAGTTCAAGCGGAACCGTGAGATGGCGGCCCAGGCTGTTGATGCGTTAGCGGTCTTGATCCCCCGGCAGCAGAAAGTGCTGGCAAATTGGAAAGGGGTCGTGCTGCAATCGAAGGGCATGCGGCTGTTGGCCCAGCGGGCTGTGGAACTGCTGGATGCGCGTGATAAATATTGCCAGGTGTTGGAAGATTGCCTGCGTCAGGGCCGGGAATGGCCCATGGAGAAAGACAGGGAAGTGACAATGGCGCGGAAGGTGTGCAGACAGGCCAAAGCAGCTTATCTGAAGCAGGGTAAAGAACTGGGGCTGGCCTCGGAAGACCTGCTTGAAATGGATGATCCATTCGAGGAAGGCGGCTGAGGCAGAGGCCCAGGCATTCAATAACCACCGCTTTAGCAATAACCACCGTTTTAGGCCATACGCTTACCCAATCTTCAATATGGATCTGAATGTTTATTCCCATCTCGGACGACAACTCTTCACGCCGGACCGTGCCGGTATTGAACTTGGTGCTAATCGCCATCAATGTGTTTGTTTTCTTTGGATTGCAACAAGGACAGGACGCAAGCAACGCATTCACTCAGTCTTATTCGTTGGTGCCTGCCGAGATTTTGACAGGCAAGGATGAGATCAGCCCGGCCCACACCATGGTGGTTCATCAAGGTGGGCGGGAAGTGGCTGTGACGGTGCCGGGCTTAGGGCCCACAAGGCCTTCGGTTTATGTCACCCTTTTGACCAGCATATTCATGCACGGCAGCATCATGCATTTGGTGGGGAATATGATTTTTCTGTGGATATTTGGCGACAACTTGGAGGATGCTCTGGGTAGGGTGAGGTACTTGATGTTTTACTTGGCCTGCGGGGTGGGGGCGGGGTTGGTCCATGTTGCCACTACCCGAGTGCTGGGCGGTAATCCGCTGATTCCTTGTTTGGGAGCATCGGGGGCGATTTCTGGGGTGTTGGCTGGCTATTTGATGCTGTTCCCCAATAACACGGTTCATGTTTTATTTTTGCGGTCGATCATCGGGGTGCCTGCCTTTGTGGTGGTGGGCGGGTGGTTTCTATTTCAGTTGGGGAGTGCCTGGTTTTCGTTATCCAGCAGGGAGGGTGGAGGGGTTGCCTACGGCGCCCACATAGGCGGATTTTTAATTGGTATGCCCTTGGTTTTTTTGCTGGGTGGGCTGCCTCAACGAGCGGCGAAAGTTGGGCCTTGGGGAGATCGGTTTTCCTGAAATCCTGTACGGGTAATGGTTTAGAGATTGCTAAGTGCCGGTTTTTGAACAAAAAAATCCCGGCAATATTTTCGGCTTTTTTTCTAAAGTCTGCCTAGCTATACCGCCGAGCGCTTGCCAATGGATTGGCAGGATGTGCAGGCAGGGAAGCTGAGATGAAGAATAGAATTTGGGCTGCTAGGGCAACCTGCCTGAACTTTGTGGCCTTGTTGGTTGGCTGCCAGTCAACCCAAGGACAAAGTCCTTTGGCCATGACCAACCCACCGGGAACAATTGGCCGAAAGCCGATGGGTAACCCATTGATTCGTGCCCAAGCTCCGGATGCCTCGGTGCCGGGTGCCGACTTGCGAATTCCATCGACCGACAGCCAGGTGGTTCGCTCCTATTATGCGGGACCTACCCCCACCAGTAATTCGGCTGGTACAAGTGACAGGCCTTCTGGTGGCAATTTTTTGCGCGATTTAATCAGTTCGACCACAAAGCTAGCCCCCTCCCACACTGGTCAAGCGATTGCAACTGCCAATAGTTCGGTGATTCCGGAGAGGGATCGTAAGGGGCCCATGCCTTCAATGGTGGTTCAGGCTAGCGCCCTTCAGAGCCAGCCGGCCAGTCAGGGAAGCGGTTTGGCGGTCGATCCAGCGTTGCTGGTGAATCGGGCGATGACGGCTTATCAAAAGATAGATGGGGTGATTGTGCGTTTCAACCGCCGTGAGCGAATCAATGGATCGGAGCATCCCGAGGAAACTATTTTACTAGCCCTAAGGCGAGATGTATTCGCGGTGCACATGAAGTGGCTTGGTGAGGCTGGGGGCGGTCGGGCGGTGGTCTATAACCCCAAGGTTGACGACAAGAAGATGACCATTGTCACAGCGGCGGGTGATATTCCTTTCCTTTCGGGCGGTAAGCGGATGTCGATGGACATCAATAGCCCCCTCACGCGCAGCTCAACGCGATATTCCATAACGGACACAGGCTTTTTGAGCATGATCAACCGCATGGCCTCCAGTGTTGAGGCTGTGAACCGGGGTACCTACGCTGGCGGTTCGGTCACGGCCTTGGGGCCTGTCAGGCGGCCTGAGTTTCCTGGTGAAGTGGATGCGGTGGAAGTGAAAATCCCTGCAGGAGCCGAGAAAGAGTTTCCTGGAGGAGGGAAGCGATTGATGTGCTTCTCGAAGGACAATAACCTGCCGGTTTTGTTGATCACTTGGGATGAAAAGGGCCAAGAAATGGAGTACATGAAGTACGACCGATTCCAGTTTTTGCATTTGGATGATGAGGATTTTGACCCGGAGTTTCTTTTCTCATCTGGGGCCAAAGTGAAGACTGTTGGGAGCAAATAAAAGCTGCCAAGTTGGCAGGCTAAATATTAAAATCGAACGCAAGCTGGCAGGCCGAATTAAATTCGGGCCTGCCAGTGTTGATTTTGGCCTGTGGAAACCCTGTTTGGCTAATAGTTTATGGCAAATGCATCGGTTGGCACTCGGATTGCTTAGATTTTGGTGGACTAGCGGTTGTGCGCTGGGCCTTGAGAAGCCTAACCTTTGCAGGAGAGAGCGTTTTCGTAGGCTAGTGTGGGGCGTGACCAGAAATTCTGGCTTCATACCTGACCCGAGCCAAGGAAGTGGGGGTGGGTTGATGGCAAGCATCGAGACTCACCCTAGAGATTTTTCGATCCTCATCGCAGACGACGATGAGGGGTGTCGTGAAGTTCTTCGCGAGCTTGTGGAAGGAGTTGGCTATCGGATATTGCTGGCGGCTAGTGGGGAGGAAGCATTGGATCTGGCAAGTGATGCCGAGGTCCATTTGGCCCTACTAGACATGAATTTGCCCAAACTGACAGGGCTTGAGACCCTGCAACTGGTTCGGCAGATGCATTCAATGCTGCCAGGTATTTTGGTGACGGCAGACGCTAGCCAGAGCTTGTTGCGCGAAGCCCAGAGGTCTAGTGTTTACAGCGTTTTGCCCAAACCAGTCCGTAAGGAGATGGTTTTGGGCACAATGGCCCGGGCATTGCGCAAGCACTATGGAAGGTCAGGGTTTGGTCACAACGGCTGATAGACTGAAATTGCAAATTGGACTTTGTGTATCACAGGATTGCCTAACACCTTGGAGAACCGGACTGATGAAGCTGCAGCCCTTGAATGATAAAATTGTAGTGAAGCGCGAAGAGGCCGAGGACAAGACCGCAGGTGGCTTGTATCTACCTAGCGCCGCTCAGGAAAAGCCTCGACAGGGCAAGGTTGTGGCCTTGGGTGCAGGCAAGCATCTGGATGGCGGCAAGCGGGCCAAGTTTCAGGTGAAAGAAGGCGACCGCGTGCTGTTTTCTTCCTACGCAGGCAGCGAAGTTACGGTTGATGATGTGGAATACCTCGTCATGACCGAAGAAGACATTTTGGCGGTTGTGAACTAATTGCCGACTGGTAAGTCA
>CAIWHS010000425.1 GCA_903912515.1 uncultured Planctomycetaceae bacterium | reverse complement strand
TTTCAGCCCGAGGCTTACCACAGGGAGCTTGCCGCTATCGAGCGGGCCGGGGGCATTCCGGTGATCATGCAGTCGCATGGCCTGACGTCCCTGCGCGGCCGTGAATTGGTTGGAGCCTACAAGGCATTGGGCGAACATTGCCCGCGGGGTTTTCTCGGGTTTGAACTGGGCAAACAGTTTTCTCCTGCGGGGGAAATCTATTCTCTTGATGTCTATCGTGAGTTGTTGGAACTGCCTAGGTGCATGGGAGCGAAACACTCGTCGCTAGACCGGATGCGGGAATGGGATCGCTTGGCACTGCGCGATTGTTTCCGGCCCGACTTTCTGGTTTTGACTGGCAATGACTTGGCCATTGACATGGTGCAATACGGCAGTGATTACCTGTTGGGTCTGAGCGCCTTCCACCCCGAGGCGTTTGGGCTAAGGGACAAACTGTGGGCAGAGCGAAATCCGCATTTTTACCAACTGAACGATTGGCTGCAGTATTTGGGCTTTCTTGCCTTTCGCGACCCGGTTCCCGCCTACAAGCATTCGGCAGCGCAATTTTTGCACCTGAGAGGGCTGGTGCGCCACCCAGGTGTTCATCCATCATGCCCAGTTCGGCCTGCGACCGACCTGGACCTGATGCGGCCTATTTTAGAGCAGCTCGATCGCATGATCTCCGAATGTTCGAAAGTCTAATGGCCATGGAAAATACACAGCCTTCGGCTAAGAGGGAACTGCTGAAACTGGCCTCGGTTCGAAGCCCGTCACAGCTCAAAGAGTACTGTGCAGAGGCGGGAATCGCTCTGCCGGTGGATGATGCCTTTCGCCCGGGTGGCCCAATGGCCCAGCCGGTTGAAACCGCCGCGGGCAAATCGCCAAATCGGTGGGCCATTTTGCCCATGGAGGGTTGGGATGGCACTTTAGACGGACGGCCCACCGAATTGACCCACCGGCGCTGGCGTAATTTTGGTGCCAGCGGTGCAGGTTTGATATGGGGCGGCGAGGCTGTCGCTGTGAGGCATGATGGGCGCGCCAATCCCCATCAACTGGTTTTGGGCCGGGAGCGGCTGGCTGATTTTGTGGCTTTGCGCGAAGGGCTGATTTCAGGCCACCACGAGACGATGGGGAACGGGGCAAAACCCGTGATCGGGCTGCAATTGACCCACTCCGGTCGGTGGGCGAGGCCGAACCCGGGCGGAAAGCTAGAACCTTGGATTGCCTACCACCACCCGATTTTGGACAAGCGAAATGGTGGCGGTTTGCCGCACCATTTGATGACAGATGATGATTTTTCCAGGTTAATCGAAGCATTCATTGAGGCGGGAAAGCTGGCCGCCCAGGCCGGTTTTGATTTTGTGGATATAAAGCATTGCCATGGCTACTTAGGCCACGAATTGCTGGGTGCGGTTGGCCGGGCGGGAAGATTTGGCGGGCCGCTGGAAAACCGGGCCCGGTTTCTGACCGAGGTTGCGGCTGGGTTGATGGCAGAGGCTCCCGGGCTGGCACTCGGGGTGCGCCTGAGCCTTTTTGACTCCTTGCCCTATACCAAAGGGCCGGACGGGGTGGGGATACCCGAGGCGTGGGAAGGGAATTACCC
>CAIWHS010000424.1 GCA_903912515.1 uncultured Planctomycetaceae bacterium | reverse complement strand
GCCATCAAACTCTATATCGATAACTTCAGATGGAGTGGAGTCCCCTTTTATATCCGTACGGGCAAAAGGCTCCCGACTCGAGTGACCGAAGTCGCTCTCCATTTCCGTAAAACGGCCATGCCGCTTTTTGGGCTCGGAGAATCCAGCCATCACCAAAATGTTTTGATCCTGCGCATCCAACCCGATGAAGGTATCCAACTCAAGTTTGGCATGAAGGTTCCAGGCCAAGGATTCAATGCTCAAACAGTGAACATGGACTTTAAATATTCGGACCTTAGTCAGGGCAGAGTTCCAGCCGCCTATGAACGCCTCCTCCTCGATGCCCTTAATGGCGATGCCACCCTATATACCCGTGGTGATGCCGTCGAAGAATGCTGGGCTTTTTTGGCACCGCTCTTGGAACGCATGAAATCAGGCACAATGCCACTCCACGGCTACCCAGGAGGCACCTGGGGCCCCAAAGCCGCGGACCAACTCTTAGAAACCCAAAACCACAACTGGCGCTGTCCCTGCAAAAACCTTGCAGAAGACGGTGTATACTGCGAATTATGATTCCTCTACCACTGCGCACAGCACAGGACCCCTCCGCACTCGCCCACGAACTTTCTAAAGAGCTCGTAAGCCTGAGTCACCAAAACAGCCCCCGCCCCATCCAAATCGCCTTGAGTGGTGGTTCGACACCCAAGCTCTGGTTCCAAATCCTGGCTGAGCATTATGCAGAACAGGTCCAATGGGAAAATGTGGAATTTTGGTGGGGCGATGAACGTTGCGTCCCCTTGGCGAGTTCTGAATCTAACGCAGGTGAAGCTTTGAGGCTCTTATTTCACAAAGTTCCTGCCAAGATCCATCCCCTTCCGCAACTTGTGCCAGAAGCAGCAGCGAGTGCCTATGAGCGCCTGCTCGAACAAAGGCTTCCTGCCAATCAGGCGGGAATCCCTGTTTTTGATTGGATTCTACTCGGTATCGGTGAAGATGGACACACTGCCTCCCTCTTTCCGGGCGAATCGTATCCCTGGCGGAGCACTTGCCTCGCCACCCATCCCGTGAGTGGTCAAGTCCGCGTTTCACTAGGAATGCCCACGCTTTTGGCCGCCAAAAAACTCAGCTTTTTGTGCACCGGCTCCTCCAAAAAACCCATTCTTGCTGCCATCCAATCCCGTGCAAGTCATGCCAAAATCTGGCCCGCTTACCAAGTCGCCAAGGCCCATGCCCAATGCGACATGTGGGCTGACCAAGCAGCCTTAGCAGAATTCTAAAACCCAAAACCGCTATCGCACCGCCATTCTTTGGAATAACCAGCGGTGCTCCGTCCCCAAAGAGGTGGAAATGAATCAGATCGCCGTCATTGGTCTCGCCGTCATGGGCCAGAACTTCATCTTAAATATGGCCGACAAAGGCTTTGCTGTCGCTGTCTACAACCGCACCGCAGCCACGACAGAAGGCTTTTTGGCAGGACAAGCCCATGGCAAATCCATCGAAGGCTTTTATGATCTCAAATCCCTTGTGGAAAGCTTAGAGCGCCCACGTCGCGTTTTGATCTTGGTAAAAGCCGGTGATGCGGTAGATCAAACCATCGCTCAAATTATACCCTTCCTCGAAGCAGGTGATATCGTCATCGACT
>CAIWHS010000423.1 GCA_903912515.1 uncultured Planctomycetaceae bacterium | reverse complement strand
AGCGGAACCCACCAACTCGGTGCTGCACTTCGATGGCAATGGTAGTTATTTGGAGTTACCGCCCCACAGCCTTGATGGTTACAAGGCTATTACGGTAGAGGCCTGGGTGAGGCCGGAACGGTTGGGATTCTGGACCCGTTTCGCAGATGAATAACAATCACAATTCCGGGATTGACCCCTTTACGCATTATTTCGGCCGAGAGGTGGGAGGATTCCAGTTCTTATGCCAGTAAAGTTCCCAGAGCCGTTCCAGCGGGATCAGGGAAACATGGCCGTCGGCGAAAGCCACGTTAATGGCAGCGGGTAATTTGGCACCGGGCGGCCATTTATTATATCCTGGATTAGGGCCCGCCCCGTGCCGCGCGATGGTGATGGTCGAAATAGCTGCCACAGGGCCTCCCTCCAACAAATCCCGGGCCGGCGGGTCGATTTCCTGGGGCCACACGTCCACCCAGTACCCGTCGGAGAAAACTGGAGTTAGCGAAGGACTATGAATGTCTCCTTCATTGATAAAGGCGTTCGCGGTAAGAGGTCGATTACCGCCGGCTTCCCAAAACCCCCCTTTGTACATCCAGCCATTAAACGTATAACTCCCGGTCCAACGCGGCTCTTTGGTCGCGGGATTGATATCGCCGCCCCACACCCACGCCGTCGTGGCGCTGCCAGAAGGCTTCTTCTTGCTATAAGGTGCCGCTGGGCAGATTCGGACCTTATCCACTTGGGCATAATTAACGACCAGACTTTTCATCCACAGATCGTTGCCGATTGAATAGGGAATGGTACATCCGTTGTCGTTCACGTACATGAAGTTCGCGAGGACGATCTGCTTTAGGTTGCTCGTGCACTGAATACTCTTGGCTTTGGTTTTAGCGCGTCCCAAAGCCGGCAGAAGCATCCCGGCAAGAATGGCGATGATCGCAATGACCACCAGCAGCTCGATGAGAGTGAAGGCCCGGGGGTGAACCGGGCTTGGCCTCATAGACTGGACCGCAGCATCGGTTTCAAGTACCTGAGGCAGCGTCATGTGATTTCGTTTCATACGGTGTTAGGTGTTATCCTAGACGCGAAGTCACTGCCCGCCTCGAGGGTACTGACGCACGCGATCAAGCCAGGGAAGAGATTGTGCGCTCCAGCGTCATCACTCGCCTCGCGCACGGGAACGCGGCTGAGCCGAGTTGCTCCGCCATCCGCAGCGTGGTCAGCACCTCATCCGTCAGCGCCCGGCGAACGACCTGTTCAAGTGGCACTTTGCCGGTGAGAGGCGAGGACACCGCAGTATCTGCTTTTCTGGTTTAGGAGTTCTTACGATGAATACCGTTAACCATGTTGCCAAGGCTAGCCATTTTTCTTCACCACATGCGTGAAACGGGGATGAAACGGATCATTTTATTTTAAAAATCGTTTTCTCGACACCTTTCGGGGGCTCGAGAAGCGGAATTTCCACGAGTATCGGCCTGCGCCCGGCATTCGGGTTGGGATCCGGCCTTGCTGGTGGTTGAGGGGGCGAGAGTCGCTGGCGCTGCGGTCTTCCCGCTCCTGACGTCGCTAATCCATCAGCGGCCAGCAGGCCTTTCTTAGCAAATCGTCAGTGTAATCTGGCGAGATTCTGTGCCCGACCACGACTTCCAAAAAAGAAACGGAAGATTTCGAAAGAAAAATGATCCGTTTCGGATCCGTCTTGCGCATGAGTGGTGATGGCTAATCTCCGCTCCACTGATCCAGCCCCGATGACGGGCCCGTCCGCTGGCCCCTCCGCCGGTCTCTCAGGCCGACGGCGTGTCCAAGCCTTCGCATTCGGTGGCCTGCTGCTGGTGCTGATGAACTTCTCGGGGCCGGACGCCGGCATGATCGACCTTCCGGTCACCTTCTTTCTGAAGAACCGGATGCACCTCCAGGCCAACGAATTGGCGGTTTTCAAGCTCTGGATAGGCATCCCGCTCATTTTAGGCTT
>CAIWHS010000422.1 GCA_903912515.1 uncultured Planctomycetaceae bacterium | reverse complement strand
TCCATGACCCGGCTCCGTCAGCGGAAACGCATCGCCCGCCTTGGCGATGAACTTGCAGGATCATTGGCCGATTCCAGATCGCCCGTCAATCTTGACACACCGGCCCGCCGGGGGATAAATCATCTCACCTCCCAAAAGACCGACAGGATTGTGGGTAATTGAAAGTTTCGCCGGACGGATACGAAAAAAAGGCCCCACCCAAACCGCCGCGCCAGAAGACTTTGAACGGTCGGCAGGAGAGCCAGTTGATTGCCATCCGTCTTGGAAAACCCCCGAGGGGCCATTCCCAATGGTCCCTTCGGCTCCTTGCCAATCGGGTGGTGGAACTGGGCATGGTGGAGAAGATCAGCCCGGAAACAAGAGGATCCGGAATTGGGTGATACCGCCGAAGGCGAACGGCGAATTCGTGGCAGCCATGGAGAATGTGCTGGCAACCTACGAGGAACCGTACAACCCGGCTTGTCCGGTGGTGGCGATGGATGAACAGCCATTCCAGTTGACCAGGGAGGTCCGGAGGCCGATCCCGGAGGCTCGAGGAAAGGCGAAACGTGTTGATTACGAGTATGAGCGAGCCGGAGTGGCAAGCATTTTTGACTTCACGGAGCCTTTGGTTGGCTGGCGCCAGGTAAGTGTCCGTAACAGGCGGACCAAGGTGGATTGAGCCTTGGAAGTGGCAAACCTTTTGGGGACCAGATATGCCAAGTCACAAAAAGTGATTCTTGTGTGGGACAACCTCAACACCCACACGCCCGGCGCCTTCTATGAGGCTTTTCCACCGGAGGATGCCCGCGAGTTGGTCAAGCGTATCGAGTTCAGGTACACCCCGAAACACGGTAGTTGGCTGAATGTCGCCGAGAACGAGTTGGGCTGCATGACAAGCCAATGTCTCAAGTCGGAAAGGATAGGGTCGGTCAAGGAACTGGCCAGGAATACGGCGGCATGGGCAACCCAGAGGAACTCGGGTCAAAAGGCTGTCCGTTGGCATTTCAACATCGGAAAAGCCAGGGTGAAACTACAGACACTTTACCCAAAATTTGAATAAGGACGAGGCACTAGGTAACGCCTCGATCCCCACTGGGTCGCCGCGACCTGCCTCAGTCTGGCCGACACCAGCATCAGGGCCGATCGACCGTCCGGGAAGTTTCCAACTACCCGGGTTCTTCTCCTGATTTCCCAGTTCATCCTTTCCAGGGCATTGTTGGTTCGAATCCATATCTAGTGATTTCTTCGGGAGATGGCGGGGCAAGGGCTTTCAAAGAACATCCTTACCCCGCTTCGCTGATCATCGCCCACGTTTTACCTGTACAGCATTTACTAGTTGCCCTTTCTTAAACCGATAGGTCATCGAGTAATTCTTTTCCTCGTCTGTTGTCAGGTATTCAATCAATACCTTGGGGTTATTCTTCGCAAATTCGCTCACTACTGGAAAAACTCCAGACCAGGGTGTCAGAAAGTAAATTTCTGTCGAGTATTTTTTTGGCCCTTTTGATTGGGCTGAAACCTGAACTGTACAACTGTAATCGGCACCCCAATTGTTTATCATCCAGTCGTACAATGTCGGGGATCCGTTTCTGGTTAGGTTGTTCTCCATTGCTTCCACGTCTGCGATTAAAGCCCTAAAATAATTCGTGTATTCCTGTGTGCCAATTCGGCAGCCGCTTCTAGTGGAAAGGTAACTAATTGCCGCCTTAACGAAGGGAATTCGATAAGCCTGGATTGATTTGCTCAACTGTTTCGGAATTCGTATTTTTTTATGTTCCGGATTTCCCACATCCCACTGTTCGATGTCCTCCTTTTTTATTTCCCCGTACAAAGCCCTGTGGAGGATATTCGGTTCAGGAGCGTTTGGGACCGGTCGGAATTGGGGCGCGGGTATCAAACCCTCGAAGTCGACTTCAAATTTTTCATCCGGATCCGGTTTATCTGAAAAATTTGGTTTTACGAGACTACTCACTGCTTTTGAAACTTCTTCTTCTGTTCCGGACATAACAACCAAGTTTTCTGTATAATTAGGCATAAATTCTCCTTGAAAAATTACCAATGCAAAAGAATATCTTGGGATATAAAAATATCGGCTAAGCCTGAATGGCCAGATAATTTCCATCACATTGCAATTTATGATAGTATTCTGTTTCAGAATTTATTTTTGCGAATTTCTGTTTTTTTTTTGGTTTCTAACTGACCCGAGCCAAATAGCGTCTTATACAAGGATGGCCTTTCAAAACCGTTGTTTTGCTCCGAGGGACAAATCGTGATTAATAACCATGTCAGACTAGACCCCATGGACCGGATCATGGTGGGTGTAAAAGAGGCAGCAGCCTTGCTTTCTGTGAGTTCGCGGACCATTCACCGGATGGCGAAAAATGGAACCCTTCCAAGCGTACTTTTGGAAAGGCGAAGAGTTTTTTCCGTTGATGCCCTTAAAAACCTGTCCACAAACCACGCAAAGTAAACCACCTAAGGTGAGAACGATCATGGCAAGTCTTTATTTTCACAAGAACCAGGCCCGCATCCAGTTTGAAAGCACTGAAGGAAAGCGCGCGACGCTTTATCTTGGGAAGGTATCCGAAAAGGATGCCAAGAGCTTTTTATCATACTTTGATGAACTGCTCTCCGCCGTCAAAACCAATCGGGCCCCCAGCGCGCAGATAATCATTTGGTCGGAAGGTTTATCCAGCCCACTCCAGGACAAACTGGCCAACCATGGCCTCATTTCCATCCATCCCAAATGGACCTTGGAGGAATGCCTTGAAAAGTACCTGCAAGTGAAAAAGGGCTTGAAGGAAAGGACGCTGACGAACATCCGCGTCTGTATCAAGCGGGTGATAGCATTCTTTGGGAAAGGGATTCGGCTTTCCCAGATAACCGAAGATAAATGCAAACAATTTAAGTCGGATTTAGAAACACGGTATTCGCAAGCAACGGTGTCACAAACCATCAAAAAGGTAAAAGGATTGTTCCTGTTTGCCTTAAAGTCCAAGGCTATTCAGTCAAATCCTTTCCAAGGAATCCCAGCCGGAAAGGAATCCAATATGGATAGGCAATTTTTTGTTTCGTCAGAACTTGCTGCCAGGGTTTTGGAGGCCTGCCCTGATCGGCAATGGAAAATCATCTTTGGCCTGGCCAGAATCGGTGGCTTACGGGTCCCATCGGAAATCATTCCATTGCGCTGGACCGACATTGATTTTGATAACAAACAGTTTTTGGTGACTTCTCCAAAAACGGAACATCATGTGAATGGCGAAAACCGTTGGGTCCCTTTGTTCCCTGAACTGGAGGAGCTTTTGCGGGAGGAATTGCAGGCCCCTGACAGGCATCCCGTCTTCGTGATCCATCTTTACAGGGATAGCACCCAAAACCTTAGAACCCAGTTCCTGCGAATTTTGCGAAGGGCAATGGTGCAGCCTTGGCCAAAACCCTTCGGAAATCTAAGGGCATCCAGGGCCACAGAGCTCCGGAATTTTTTTCCGGCACACGATGTCAATTTATGGTTGGGGCACAGCCAAGTGATCGCTTCGCGTCACTATTTGACTGCTCAGAAAGACTTTTGGGAATCAGCAAAAGTCCTACCGACTATGAAAAGAGAGGCCGGTAACGCAAAAAGCAACGTAAAAGGGTCGGTAAATAACGTAAAAAGCAACGCTGCCAGCGAACGCCAAATGCTGCCAGATGTGACACAAACCCATCAAAGGAATGAAGTTAGGCAGCCACTGGCATCGGATGGCAATTCCGGTCAATCATTTAAAATACCCCCAACGAGATTCGAACTCGTGTCTTAGCCTTGAGAGGGCTACGTCCTAGGCCTCTAGACGATGGGGGCGTGGCTTACGCTACGACAAGACGTGGCGCCATACCTTCAGCAACTCAGTTGCTGGCAGGTACCACATTGATTTTCCGGCCTGCAAATTCCACCACGCCGTCAGCCAAGGCAAACAGAGTGTCGTCCCTGCCAATGCCGACATTCTTGCCTGGGTGAAACTTGGTCCCGCGCTGACGCACGATGATGTAACCGGTCTCTACAGACTCGCCACCGAAGGTCTTAACTCCCAGCCGTTGGCTGTTCGAGTCTCGACCGTTCTTGGACGAACCCTGACCTTTCTTATGTGCCATTTCCGCACCACCCCAACGTAAAAGTACTTTGAATCAGAACAGTCAACACTACCAGACAACCACCTGTTTGTCAGCGTTTCTTGTACCTTTCGGCCAAAACTCGCTCAAAATCAAACATGTCAACAAGCCAAGGACCTCTTTCAGCCCCAGCAAGTCGGCCGCAACTCTTTGCCAAATCAGGGGTTTTTGCTCTCTGCCACAGGTTTGCCCGGCGCTCCGCCAGGCGCCGCTGGCACCACCGGTTTAGGCCCACCACCAGGTGCTACCGGCTCTCCAGCTGGATTTTCAGGGGGCTGCCTCTCAAATCCCTTCAACAGACCGCCCCGATAAATCCACCGCGGCGTGTTCGCCATCTCTATCCGATCCGTGTTGCCAATCCGCCTGAAATCTACCTGCAGCGTCTTGCGCCTCACCACATTTTCTTTGCCACCCTGGTCAAGCGTTACAATCGACCAACCATTCGATAGGCCTGTCACATATAAAGTATATCGGCCAGTTTGCGGGATATCATCCCATATGGCCACGCCTGTGACCGGACGAAGCCGGTCCGGTTTGCTCAATGGAATCAGCTCCTGGCTGATGGTCACCGAATTTTGAATGCTGTCCAATCCCGAAGGGTCTTCCTGACGAATCACCGCTTGCTCCACCGACGGGAGAATCTGGTCGGGAAGAATTCCATCGCCGCTATCCGCTTTCAATTCAAACGACGGAATAAATAGCCGCGGTTCGCCCGTGAAATTGTACACTTGGTACCACATATACATGCACAGTCGCTCGCCCTTGCCGGGCACTTTTACCTTCAAAAAACGCGGGTCCTTGAACTTCATGTGCAGCACCCAAACAGGCGGCACACCAGGCGGATCTTTAGCCAATCCCTTCCCCAGACCCGCTGACAAATCCATCCCGTTCACCCGGGGTGTCGGGTCTTGCGGGCTCAGGCTGGGCACCACCAAACGATCATTAGGGCCCTTGGGTATATTGTTTTCCAAGTCCAGCCCGCCCATAGGCGCGGCTGCACCCGCAGGCGGTACCGCCGCAGGGGCTTTTTCAGCTTTGGGAGGTTGGGCCGCCGGCTCAGCAGCCTTGGGTGCTCCCGCCGCTGGCTTTGGAGCAGGCGCAACAGGATTATCGGGCGGAGGCGGCGGTTGGGCTGTCAATCGGCTGCTGGCCGAACCCGCCAGCACCATTCCCAATCCGGCAATCACGCCATAGGCCAGGCGAAGGCCCTTTTTGCTACCGCTACTGCGCATCGCCTGCACTCCAAGCACCAGAAATTCACCACTTCATCCAAAAACAGGTAGGGGCATACCCCTTCCCATGCAATAAACACAAATTCTCTATTTCAGTCCTCTATCCCGGCCACCCTATAAAAATCAAGCGCACCCAGTAAAACCAGCCTGCCAACCTTCATGGCACACCCCAAACCCCCACCAGACTGCCCCTAATTGATTGTGCTGGTGCCCATCTTGCCCTTTAAGTTACTTTTTCGCTTGCCCGGTCAAAAGCTCCCACTGCCCCACTCCTGCAAACAGGTACAAGGCGGTTTCAGCCATTACCCGCGCACGAGGAACACCATGAAACCACCCTTTTTTGCCCTGCGCGCGATGGGTTTGGCTGCAGCTTACTGCTTGGCACCAACCGCTTGTCAGGCCCAAACTCCCGATGAAGATCCGCCCAGGCTCATCAAGCCCGTCCCCACCCTCGACCCGGCTGAAAAAAACCGCCGCGAAGCGCTCGACCAATACCTGCACGGCCTAATTGAACTAGGTGCCAATCGCCCCGTCGAGGCGATTGGTTTTTTGGACAAGGCCCTCGAATTAGACCCTAAGGCACTGCCGCCCAAGCGTGCGCTCGTATGGGCCCACCATCAGCTATTCCGCCGCGACGAGGTCATCCGCCTCGGCACAGAGGTGCTCCAACGCGACCCAGACGATATCACCCTGGCCCTCACTGTGGCCGCCAGCCTCACCATACGCGGAATGGAAACAGAAGCCGGCGACCTCCTTGAAAAACTACTGCAAGCTGAAAAGGTTCAAGAAACACTTTCTCTCAAAATTGATGTTCTAGGCGAACTGGCCAACCTCCGACGCGACACCCGTCAATGGAAGGCAAGCGAGAACGCCCTCACCGAAGTCATCGCCATGCTCGACCGCCCCGAACTGACGGTGTTAGGCTGGTCGCCCGATAGGTTAAAAAAATGGAAAGCCGAGGCTCTTGAGCGGGTAGGCCGCCTACGGGTTGAACAAAACAATCTCGAAGGTGCATTGGAAAGCTACCGCCAGGCCCGCGCGGTCGACCAAGTGGAATCGGCCAGGCTCGGCCTGCTTCTGGGAAATGTCCTGGCCCGCCAGGGTCGCCAAAAAGAGGCCTTGGAAAAGCTGGCCGAATACCTCACCACCAAACCCTCCGGGCTCGATGGCTACGAGCTATGGATCACGCTCCGCCGCCAACAGGGCCAAGACAAACGCCTGCTCGATGAACTCACCGCCTTTGCCGCCGCCGATCCCGTCAACGCTAACCTCGGCATCCTGCTCGCCCGCCAGCGGGCACAATACGGCAACTGGACCGGCGCCGAGGCCGCCTGCCTACAGGCCTTCCGCACCATACCCTCACCCGAATCAGCCCGCGTGCTCATCGACCTATGGTGGAATCAGCCCGACAAAGGCCCGGCCTCGTTCATCGCTTTTCTCGACTCCTGCGTCACCGAACCCGAAAATACCCAGCTAAGCGGCATCCCAGCCTTCCCCGGACAAGCTGCCGGCAACCAGGCCACCGACAAATCGCAGGCAAGGCAGCTCAGCCTCGCTTTGCAGGAAGACCCGGTCCGACTGCGCGAACTACTCACCTTTGCCACCCGTGCCCTATCCCCCGC
>CAIWHS010000421.1 GCA_903912515.1 uncultured Planctomycetaceae bacterium | reverse complement strand
GTTGATGATGGAACTAGAGGGCATGGTCAAGGTTGTAGTCGGGGAGCCGATCAAGGTTGTACCAGTGTTGTAGGCGCTAATCGCACCCACTTTTGCAACAGAATTCACTGTCACACCCAGAGAGCCGGCGGTGATCGACAAGGAAATGGTTTCAGGCGCTCCAAGGTTCAAGCTGCCAGTGCCATTTTGCACCGAAACAGGTCCTGCTTTTAATGAGCCAATAGACGAGCTGCCGCCCAACGAGGGAATGGTGAGCGCGCTTGATCCGCCTGTCAGGCTGATGGAGTCTACAATCAGCGTGCCATCTCCCGCGTCCAGGGTGAGATTTTTGCCAGCGGTGTCTGCAATGCCACCTATCACGGTGATGCCTTCACCCTTTTGTGCGGTGCTGCGAATTTGTGTTCCGCCAGCAAGCGCCAGTGGGGTCGCAGTTTTCAGGTTAACCGGCCCGCTAATATCCAAATTGCCGGCCAAAGAGATTCGGTTAGCTATGCCTGCCGAAGCGTTGATGGATCCAACTAAAGCTGGCACTTGGCTCGACCCTTCGGTAACAATCGCCTGGCTCAGCGCCAGATCACCTGCCACGACCAGCTTCACATCGCCGGCATAGCCCAAGCGAACTGCGGTGAATTTGTTGTCCGAATTGGTCAGGGTGATTGGTTGTTCTTTGCCCAGTCCAGCCGTGGCAGAAAGATCCAGCAAGCCTGTCACTGAAAGAGTGTTGCCCTGGGTGATAGGTCCGGTTGCCGAAATGCTGCCAGCACCTCCCACCGATACGCCGGCTCCGCTGGTTCCTAGATTAAGAGTGCCCAGATTAGCAAAAGCAAAATCCGAGGTAAAATTGCCAGTCAGGGTGCCAACGCTGTTTTTACCACCAAGGCTGGCTGCCTTGGCCGAACTGATGGCCAGATTGGGCACACTCACACCACCCGAGTTGGTGGTTGCCAATCCTGCGGGTGCGATTATTTGAAGCTTGTTGACTTCCGCGCTGAATGCGGCATTGCCAGAAAAAGTGATGAGCCCGGTGGGAGCACTGCTGTCATTTCGGCCAAGAGTGATCAGGTTGCCTACCAAGTTGGAAACTTCAGATGAATCGAGAGCTATGTCGGCCCCTGTATCCGAACCCAAGCCAATGGTTTTCCCAGCGGTGGCGTTTTGGATAGTGATACTGGACGAGGTCAACGACGATTTTAAAGCTAGCCCATCTGCTTTGAAGATGATGTTGCCACTCGATCGCACCGGGCCATTCACTGACAGGGAACTCGCCCCCAGCACAGTGAGGTTGTTCAGTGCCACCGCCTGACCAAGACCCGAACTGATGACAACCGGGCCACCGGCAGATGATAGGGTCAAAGATTGTCCGCTAGCGACACTAGCCTCTAACCCTCCGACCGTGATGGGTGCAAGGGCCTTCTGCGCGGTGTAGGTGGTGTCGGTTTTAATGATCTGTGGCCCAGTCACAGAGATTCCACCCAATCCGGTTGCCACCAAATTGGACGAAAGCTCGATTCCAGTCAGTGCGTTCAGCTTTATGTCTACCAGCGAAAGTGTCGGTTCGGTGGTGCCTGTGTAAAGGCCCAGGTTACCTTTGGGGGCGTTGAAATCGATAGCTCCGGTGAGGGCGATGTCGGCACTCTTGATGAAATTAGGAAAGCTAATGTTGCCATTTTGGCTGGTCGCTGACAGTTTGCCGGTAATTTGGATGTTGGCGGTGCTGCCAGTCTGGGTGATATCACCCAAGGCGGTGATTGATGTGGCGGCTACGGTTTTAATGCCGCCAATGATTTTCAAACTGTTCAAAGCGTTTTCATTGCCAATGGTGCCGCCCAGTTGAAGCTGGGTGGAGGTGACCTGCAGGTTGGCAGGTTTTGCCGGGTCAAGAGATTGTATCGAGCCAGTCGCGGCGATTTGAACCGTTCCGGACCCCGTCGTTTCCAGAGTGGTGTCACCAGAAAGATAGGTGGGCGCGTTCAGCTTGATAAAGCCTGTGGAGGCGGTCGATTTGATATTCGATGCCAGAATCACTTTGGCCCCGTCACTGCCAGGCACCGGTCGGATTTCAAAGCTGGTGAACTGCGAGACCAATCCGCCTGCCAACGGATTGATCGTGGTGGTGGAACCACCATTCACCTCGAAGGCCACGCCTTTGGGCGCATTGATCGCCGAAATACCATCTTCCAAAAGCAATTCATTATCTACAGAGAAGACAGCTGTAGTGGCTGAATTCACTGTCACTGGGCCATGAAATCGCATGTGGTCTGCGGCAAAATAAAACGATCCCTTCAGGGTGATTCCCGTGCCTGTCAATTCCAGCCCGTCAAGAAGCGTGTTGGGCAGGTTGCCACCAGCGCCACTGCCCAAGGTGATGGTACCACCAGGGTTTGAGAGAATCGCGCGGTGCAAGGGCTGGCCTGCCCCGCCTGCCGAGGCGCCTTCGACGGTTGAATTAACCGTCAGGGTGTATCCCGGTTCGCCAGTGGGGCCACCTGCCTGAATGGTTCTCGCACCTTCCACATAAAACACGGGGGATGAGCCCACCGCGGTGGTCAGATTGACATTTTTGCCGCCAAGAATGTCGTTGTAGGCGGTCACACTGGGGCTTAGGAAATTAATGTCGCTTTTAGAGGAAAAGGCGTAATCCTGAACCACCGTGTCGTCAACCGAGGCTTCAGTGGTCACGGTGCCTGAAAAGACACCATCAGCTTTATCGGGATTGGCGCGAAAGTAAGCTCCGTCCCACGCAGCACTGCCAATCACCTTGATATTGATTCCATTTATATTTTTGCCTGCGGCCAACTGGATTGAATCCAGAGACACGCCTGCCCCAACCTGGTTGTTGACCCAGGTGTTGGAAGAATCTGTAAGTTTGGACCAGGCGACTGGCTCGAAGGAATTGGAATTGGAATTCCACCTGCTCATTTTGAAATAACCCGCCGTGTCCGTCAGGGCGTTGTTGTTGGCTGGGTCGCGGTATTCGTTCATATAGTCAAAGGCTTCACCTGAACTCAAAGTGATGGTCAGGAGAGGGGCGCCAGCCCCTGTGGCAGCAAAAACGGCGGTGGCTGGTACCACCCGGCTTTCCAATTCCAATAGACCCAGTTTTGGGGAGGGTCGTTTGCTGTTTTTGGCATTCCTTGAAAACAATTTACCCATCATTTGACGAAATATGGTTTTGCGGGACATTCTAAAACTCCAAGCAAGGATTCCCACCCGCCTAGGGACTGGTAAGGCGGAATTTAGGGCCCCAGATTGCCATAACCCATCGGCCGAATACAAGCACATCTGCCAAAATATCAGATTGGTCAATTTGTAAGACAAGAAGTTGCAACTGATCGAGGATAATTAACTAGTTTGCTCTTTCTGTGGTTAGTGGCAACTACTGCTTTGCGTATTGGCAAATCATTATATATCTGAGACTCTATCGTGCGATCACTACTTCTAGTTTGACGGCAGAATCATGGATTTCTGGCAATAAAACCAGAGATTCCAAGGCTTTTCGTTCTGCAGCCAAATCATTAGCGGTAACCCTCACCAAGGTTATGCTTCCTTGGGGCAGAATTTCTACCTTTTTGGCCAAACCTGCACAGGCAATTCGCACAGCTGATTCCAATTGTGCTGCTGATAATTTGCGGTCGGCTGATTTGCTTGCTGGATGGGCTTCTTCCCCTTCAAACTGAATGGTGGCCCGAACCGGCTTCAACACCGCTGGGGTTTTGGGTTCCACCTCATCTTCCACCGACAAATGGCTCGCCCTGGTCGGCCCATATGGATTGGCCAATGCTTTACCGGGATAAACCAGCGTGCTGGCTGGTTGTTCCATGGGCGGTTTCGTCGCTTCGGGTACCTTGGCCACTATCGCTTTAGAAACAACAGGCTGGGGCAGGGCGGCTACCGCTGAAGGAACCTTTGAATTCAATCGCTCTTGCCAAGCTAACTCAGCCGACCTGCTGCGTTTTGGTTGGTGGGCAGGTTCCCATTTGCTGGCTGGCGATTCATTCAGGGTTAGAATTGTGCCAATAGGGTTGCCGCCAACCGTCACCACAGAAGGCCCACTCCACGGGCGCTTGGGGTGCCGTAACTGCCCCGGGCTCACAGTCGTTGCCGAGGTGGTGCGAACCAATGTCGATTCATCCTCCGCCTTCGCCCGCGCGATAAAATTATTCTGGGCAGATGGTTCTACTTGAGCGGTTGGCTCAACCAGATTCGAAACTGGTTTGGAGACCGGATTGGCATCAGGGTAAATCCCCTTAGGCTCGGGGAGAACTTCTGGGGCAAGGGGAGGCAAGTCCTGTGGCTCGGCAGGCTGCTTGGTTATCTCTGGCTGCTTGCTTGTTTCTGATTGAAGAATGGCCGTGGGCGTTACCACTTCTTGCCGAAATGAGGTGGGCAATTTTTCCAAAAACAGGTCACCCTGTTGGGTCACTAAAATCACCCGCTTGCCGGCACGCATCATGGGGCTTTGGCCAATATCGTTTTCAACTGCCACAACGCCCTTATGCCGGTGCAAGCCCCGAACCAGCTCAAGTTTGTCTTCCACACTCAGCACCGTTCCACTGATTTGAATCACGCCAGCGGTTTCGCTTACGCAACGAAGGCTTGAAGTCAGGTTGGGAAATTTCTCGCGGACGTACCGCTGCGCCATCACCCGTGTTGCAGCAGGCGACATGGGCTTGGGTGCCACAGTCGGATACACCACCACACGGCTCTTGTCCCGGGCCTGCTCTCCCGTCACTTCCGCCATGATTTCCCGTGCTCGCAGCCGCCCGGTCTGGTTGTTGAACTGGCCCTTCAAGACCCATCCTTCCGGGGTCCATTCCGGGGTTGGCTGGCTGCCAGCAATCGCCGGGTCGGCCAATAGCCGCGTCTCCAGCTCCATAGACAAATAACGGCCTTCCACCACTCCCTCACCTGCAGGCTGGCTGGCCCGAGTGCTGAAGGGGTTGATGGGAAAGCTGATCTGCGCCCGCGCAGGAGCGACGATCGCTGCCATTGCCAAGCCGCAACTCCCAAGGCCCAAAATGGCCATACGAAGGGTTGGCGAAAAAGCGTTCAATCTGGTCATGGCTTCACCTCAAGCACCGAGCAGCCCAATGGGCTTGGCGTCTTTTTTGGGCGTTGACGAAAACCCCCGCGTTAGTCCGGCTGGGGGCCGGCTCCCGCGGGGGTTCGATCAGGCGGGCGTTAAAATCAATTGTTGACCAAGTCCTTGGTCACTTGCCTTTGCACTTCCACATCGCTGCCTACATAAAGATGCAGGTGGTCCTTGTCGATGTAAAGCACTTCAACCCGTGGGTTCGTCACCTTCACAGGGAAGGGGTATCCGCTTTGCACGGTTTCCTTGAAATACACCGTGCACTTGTAGTGGCAGTGGTGCAGTTGGGCTGGGCCAACTAGAGGGAAGAAGCGCGGTGGATCAATCTTGTCCACCATCTTCTCCACCACCACCGTCACATCGTCGCGGAACTCTTCATAAAAGAAGGGAATACCGCGAGACACCCGACCCAAGATGCGCAATACATGGGCCTCATCGGGTGGATCATCACAGGTTGGCATGGGGAAGCCTTCCCGAATGGGAGGCATCACCGGCACCCGGTGGTCATTCTTGAATGCGTACTTTTCTTCCATCCGCTCCGATACCCAAGGCATGATGGGCATGGGGGTGAAGATACCCATTGACAAAGGTAAGCACCCTGTCAGGGTAGGCAAAACTGCTGCTGCCAGCCCCACCCAGAATTTCTTGTTCCAGATCATACCGCCACCCTCCAAATCGGTCAGGTCCCCGCCAGGCCGGGCCCACGCGGGTGGACCCTCGAACCCTATAAAGAGTTCGGTGTACTGGTGGTATCGGACAGTTTGGTGATGCGACTTGAGCCGATTGGGCCAATAATTCCGATTGGGAGGGCTTTACCACCCCATCCAACCGCAAAATATCCCTTACAAGGCATCCAGAGAGTCAATCCAGGCTGCCAATTCCGCCATTTGCCCGGCATCTAGATAGCTCGAGTTAGCCTGGCCCATTATTCTTGAAATAACCGGATAGTACTTTTGATAAAAACGGTTGAACAAATCTTGCACTGCCGGCCGGCTTGGGTCTGTCGCGCCTACAAAAAGCAGAAAACCCGTTAACTTGCCTCCCATGCGGTCACGCACTGTGCCGGGCCACCCAGCATTTAAAACGGCCACCCCTGCGGGCGGTGTTTTACCCACTAAGGCCAAATGCAGGGCCATTTGCGCCCCTTGTTCAATGCCATGGGCCACTATCCGCCGCTTGTCGATGCTATGGCTGCCCGAAATTCCCTCAATCGATTCGCGAATCAAATCCCCATCGCTGGGCGTCCAGCCGGTTTCAACCGGGCATTTCGGAGCCAACACTATCAACCGCTTGGTGCTGGCTTGCTCACCCCACACTTGCAAAAAGCTCTTCAGATCATCGTCTTTCGATCTGTTGGCAGGGTGCAGCCACACCAAAACCCCATGAGAAATGTCAGATCGGTAATTCGCCGGCACATAAGCCCAATATTTGCCATCCCCCGAGGCGATGGATCGCTCAAAAAGCCCGGTCTCTGGCTTTTTGGTTTCTTTATCACTTTCTTTACCATCTTCCGCCTTAACTTCCGCCTGCGGAGCTGTCTCCTTAGCCGAACCTGGTTGCGTTGGTTTGGCTAACAGGTCGGCAGGTCGGGCCACCAGAATGACTGAAACAGTTTCTGGCTTGGCAGCGGCATCAGGTTCCTTTTTCTCATCCGCCTTTTCTGGCGGCACTTTCGCGGCCTCTTTGCCTACCCGTCGCACCACCAGTTTCAGTGTCTGCCCAATATCGGCAGATTCAACCAAGGCGGCAAGCATGCTGCTATTGGCAATTGGCAACGGTGCGGGTGGGCCCTGATCTCGAACCAGGCCAACCAGACGGTCCCCGACCTTCAGTCCGGCCTTTTCAGCCGGGCCTCCCGGGATCAGCGAACGAATGACTACTCCCTGGCCCTCCACCTCGCGCAAAGGGGTGATCCCAAGCATCGCCAAGGGTCTGGAGCTTTCCGGTGCCATCAGCTCCACCTGCTCAGCACGGGCTTTTTTGCCATCACGCAGATATTCAAGGCTCACCTTCTCGCCCTGATAAAGCGGGCCCAGTTGGCGCTGAAACTGACCTTGGGTAGCCACAGCCACCGCATTCACTTGGGTGATCACATCGCCCACCTTCAGCCCTGCCTTCTCAGCGGGCGAACCTATCCTCACTCCAGATAACTTGGGAGCCGCCCGAAACGGGTCGCCTTGCGCCATGGTCACGCCAAGTACACCGCGCGAAAGATTGTTACCCTTTTGCAGTATGGGAAGAACCCGCTTAAGGTCATCCAGCGGAATCGCGAAACCAATGCCCGAGTCATACCACTCAAATCCAGCGGTTGCCCCCTCGGCATCAGGCGACGCAGGAACCAAAATGCCCAACACCCGCCCATCCAAACTCAGCAGCGGGCCACCATAGTTCACTGGCGATACCTTCGCATCGGTTTGAATCGCCTTGCCAGCAATCCGGCCCAGCGCGCTAACAATCCCCTCGCTCACCGAGGGGGCCGTACTCGAAGCTGGCGAAAGCGCCCGGCCCAAGGCCAGCGAGGTCATTCCTACTTGAAGTTGGCTCACCGGAAATGATTCGGGAACCGTCAACCCGCTAGCATCAATCTTCAGCAGGGTCAGCATGCGGCTCGAATCGGTGGACACTATCTTGGCCAAATGCCTTCGGCCACCCACCGAAACAACAACGCTGGCCGGTTGGTTGGCCAGGTTGAAAGCGCTGGAAACAATCCAGCCATCAGCTCCAACCACCAGGCCCGTCGTGGGCCCGGTGCCACGCCTGACCGGTGCAGCACCCGGGCGGGCCCCCGGCTGGGCTGGTTGGCCCAGCACATCGGTACCACCACTGGTTTCAATGGCCACCACGCCAGCAGCCACCCGGTCCACCGCCCGCAGGATGGCAGCCTGCCTAAGCGATGCGGTTTCCTGCGCGGGAAGCGCTAAAAAAAACAAAAACGCAAGGGTCTGATGCATGGTGTCAACCGTGGGGCTTAGCGTGCGGACGGGGCAGCAACCGGTTTGGCTGCAGCCGGAGGATTGGCAGGCTTGTCAGGGGTCAGGGTGATCAATTCGATCTTTTCACCACGACGCACCTCCAGCCGAACAGGTTGGCCCGGCTTGCGGCCGGCCATCATTTCCTTCCAAGAGGCGATGGTGGCAACCGTTGTCCCCTCCACCGACAGGATCAGGTCGTCAGGCCTCAGCCCGGCGCGCAGGCCGGCCCCGCCCTGCGTCAAATAATCAACATAGGGAGGTGTGCGCTCCACAACATCTGGAACCAGCAAGATGCCAGTCTCCACCGTGGCGGGCTTTTCCCGTGAACGGTCTGCCGGATTCGATGGCTTGTACTTTTCTTTTTTCTCCACCAGCTCACTCACCGACACCTTGCGGGTTGCGCCGCCAGCGTCCGTCAGCTCCACCGATGCCCACACCGGAATTGCATAGTTCACCCAGGTTTGGGTTAGCTCGTTGCTCACTTCCCGCCCCACAATGGCCAAAAGTTCCCCACTCCGCGTGGTCAGCGCGCCTCCAGCCGCACCCGGGTTGTTGGTGATCGCATCCACAATCAGCGCCGGCCCACGGTAGGGAACCAGGAAGGCCCCGGTCCGGGCGGCAAGAGGTGTGATACCTGCCAAAATCCCCCGCTGAACCGTGAGCGGCTCATCGCGTGTGGCAATCTGGAACTGGTTGCTAAAACCAAGCACCAAGGTTCCCGGCTTGGGCGGCGAAGCCTTCGCCGCGGCAATCAGGTCGAAAAAAGGCAAATCATCAGGCGCCGTCGAATCTTCAATTTTCAGCAGCGCCAAATCCAGCTCGGGTTCGCTTGCAACCACCTTCGCCATCACGCGCGTGCCATCTGCCAAGTGCACCCGCAATTCGGTGGTGTCCAAAATGTGGTTGTTCACCGTCAAAACGTGCCCGGTGGGCGAAACCATAATGCCTGTGCCATAGGCGGGCAGTCCGCGCACGCCACCTGCGCCAAACACCTTCACCATCCGGGCGTCCACCCGTTTTGCCACATCCGCCAGGGGCGGGTCTTGCGCAAGCACCATCATGCTGGCGCAAAAAAAGCCTAGCGCAGCTCCCATGAGTCCACCTCCAGGCGCAGAAAGTTCACTTGGTTGTGTCGCACAGTGATCAGGTGCGGCATCGATCTGCCCCCCCCCACCGGCTTCACCCGGTCCAGATGCAACTCGCAAGGATCCTCATCAGCGGCCAGCCACACTTCCAGACATGCCAAACGGTTCCACACCTTGCCATCCGTTCCTTTTTCCTCGGTGATAAAGGCAAGCGCCCGGGTTCCACCCAGCGTGCCCTCCAGCACCTGCGCATTTTTGCGTAGCGGCCACCAGTCTTCAGGGTCTTGGTCTAGCGGCGGGTAAAGGGGCGTTTCACCGCCATGCGTCATACCTTGGGGGAAGGCCTTCTCGCCCTTGGCCAAAAACAGCCGCATTAGATGCAGCGCGGTCAGCATGCCTCCCGATCCCGCCGGGTCACGCAAGGCCTGCGCTGTCAAATCTGGCTTCAGTGGCTCTAACGCAAAATCGACACCATCCACAAGCGCCCGAATGATCTCAGGCTTGCCCTGAGCCAGCTCGCTCCATTCAAACTTCACCGGGGCTTCCATTTTCTTTTCGCCCAGAAAACCCTTGCCTTTGGCGGTCCACAAACCACCTGCAGAGGCCAGGTCGCCCATGGCGTTTTTCAGGCCTGCCAGCGCCTCGTCGCGCTTTTGCTTGTTCACCAAAAAATTCGCGTATCCCGCCTTTTCCTCATAGAGCTTCAGCGCCGGCGACGGAGGGCCCTCTTCCTTCCCGCCAGGGCCCTCACCCGGGTTTTCGCCCGGCTTGGGTGGCATGGGTTGGCCCGGGCGCGCCGGACGAGGGGCCGGTTTACCTCCGGGGGCGATTGGTCGCCCGCTCTCGTCCACTTCGCGCTTTTCATAGCCCATCAGGCGTACCAGCACTTGGCGGGTTTGGCTGCCAGCGCCTTCCACCCGCCGCCGATAAGTCACGGGCAATCGCCATCCCTTGGGGTAAATTCCCAAGACATTTTTGAACTGGTTCACCGTGGACACCCTGCGCCCTGCCAAGCGGATGATTTCATCACCCAGTGCCAAGCCGCGCCTCTCCGCATCGCTGTTGATCAGGTTCGAAACCAGCACCTGCGTTCGTTCCACCTCTTCGTCATTGGCAGTTGCCACTGTGGCGCCCAATGAGGCATGGTCCACCAACAACCCCGATCGCAGTGAACCCATGAAGTTGAGAATCTGGTTCAGCGTGATCGCATAGCCCACGCCCGAGTTCACACGGCCCCTCTTATCAAATGAACCCCGCCCGTTAATACCCACCAACTTGCCGTTCATGTCAAAAAGTGGCCCGCCCGAGTTGCCAGGATTGATGCTGGTGTCCACCTGAATGCAGTCGGTGTATTCAAACATGCCCCGTTCGGGGTATTGGTAACGATGGGTCCCGCTCACCAAGCCAAAGGTGACCGTGGGGGTAAAATCCGCCGCCAGCAAAAACGGGTTGCCCATCGCGAACGACCAATCGCCCACTTTCACGGTGTCGCTGTCGCCAATCACCGCGAAGGGGAACGGCGTGTCCTTGCCATCCTTGTCCTTTTTAGGCAGCAGCTTGATCAGCGCCACATCGCCAATCTTGTCCAACCCAACCAGCACTGCGTCATACAGGTTGCCATCGGGTAGTCCGCACCGCAGCGCTCCACCCTGACCTTGCACCACATGGAAGTTGGTCAGCGCATATCCGTCAGGGCTGATCACCACACCCGAGCCGCCCCCCGTGACCACCGCAACCACGCTAGGCGATACCCGCTTCACCACCTCAATCCGCTTGGCCTCTTCCAAGGCGATCGGATCCTGCAGGGCCAATGCCAAGCCCGGTGCCAAAGGGGCCATCAGTAAGGCGGCCAGGGCTGACCGGCGATCCGGATGGTTCTCGTTTGCTTTCGCCTTGCTCACTTGCTCACCCGCGCTTCACCCAGATGCAGGTGCTTGCCATAACCCAGCGACAACTCATCTCCCGCTGGCAACACGCTTACCCGCAACTTTTGCACATCCTTCACCGCCACCGCGACAGGTACCGATATCCGCGAAGGCCCTCGCGCCAGCTCCCGACGCACCAGCTCCTTGCCGTCCCCCTCGATCACCAACAGCACCGGGCCGGGAGCTCCAGGCACCGCGTCGTCAAAGCCGGCCACACAGCGAAATTCGCGGTACTCGCCTGCCAAGTCATATTCAAGCACCGTGGGGGCCGATATTCCAAGCCCTTTGTTGTAGGAAATACCCGCAATGCGCAGCGGGCTCAGATCCAAATTCCGGTCCCGTGTGGGACCAGTGCGAAACCGTGTGCTGTCTTCCTTGGCCGGGTCCACCACCAAAGTGGGCTCCATGTCAGACAGATAAGCAAGCTTGCCGCGGCTCAGATCCAACCGGGCCGGAGCCAGACCACCCGCACCCCCGCTGGGGTAGCTGATTTCCATGCCGCCAGAAAGCCGCACCTTCCAGATGCCGTCAGTCAGGGTAAGGGCTGATGCCGCAAGGCGGTTGCCGCCGGTATCGAACAATCGGGCCAGCACAGGCTCAAGGTTCGGGTCGGGGGCCCGCTCGAAGGCCAGCCCATAAATGTTGGTCAAGGGCACCCTGGCTTCGCGGTCGATGCCTTGCGGGGTGAAGCCAATGGTTTTACCCTCCGCATCGCCCGAACCCAGTGTCCCTTCCAGTGAATTAATCGCCCCTTGCTTGGCGATTGCCAGCATGTCGCGCCGCTTCCTTTTGGCCATCCGGCTATCCCAGTCCCTGCGTCCAGCTTCGTCCGCCCCGTTGGCCAACCAGTTGGCGGCTTTTTCCAAGGGAACCTTGAGCACCATGCCGCCATGCAGGGTCACTTCCAGCGTTTTGTCTGCCACCTTCAACGCCGAACAACGCAGCAAGGTTCCGTCATTCAGTTCCAGGTCAGAAAATTTTTCCATAGGCGGCCTCGCGGGCAGGGTCGCCAAATCCAGCCGCAGCACCGAGTCCATGGGTATGGGTAAAACCCGCCCATCGGCACCCTTGAATTTCAATTCGCCCTTTTCAAGCGAGATGGCATCGCCTTGGCGCGAGGTCCCATCCAGCAAACGCAGTTCGCCGCCATGGGCGACAAACGCACCACCCAGCAGGAAAAACGCCACTGTCTGCGGCAAACGACCAAAAAGACGGCTTAACAAAACGATGTGCATGCGACAGTCCAGGTGCGTGTTCATGGTGCTTGCGCCTTGCGCTAGCGCAATGGGTTCCGGTTAGGGGTTCTTGCGGCCCGAGCCAGGGGCCGACTCGTTCAGCTTTTTGAAATACAACTCCAAGGTCTCGCGGTATTTGGCGGGCGCGCGGGCAGCCAAATCACGCATGGCCTGCGCCCGGTCGCGGTCGGGCAGCTTGCCCCATATTTCCGCAATCTCCTTGGCCTTTTTGTTATCCACATCGCCACTGCCAGAGGGACCGCCCGGCATGCTGTCCTGCTGCGGTTGGTTAGGTTGCCCGCTTCCCTGACCGCCTTCGCCTTCCTGCTTGCCACCGTTAGGGCAGTTGCCCTGGTTCGAAGCGGCTGCCTGCTTTTGTTGGTTTTCCGCTTCCTTGATCATTTCGTCCAGACGAACAACCACTTCCTTTTGCATGTCGCGAGTCTTCTTGCCACCGCGTTCAATTTCAAGCCGCTGGTGAATCTGCTCCATCTTGCGCGAGATCCAACCCAGATCCTTGTCCTTCCAACGGGCAATTTCAGCCTGCATCAGCGAGCCAACCATGCGGTGCCGTTCCGAAAGGTCCGCCACATCGGAAAGCATCCGGTCCAAGGTCGCCTGCGCGTCTGTGCCTTTCACTAGCCCATGTTCCGCAACTGCCTTCAAGAACAGGTGACTGCCCGGGTCAATCGACTGCTCCGGGCGAACCATCCGCAGCATTTCCAAAGTCTCGTCCTGCGCTCCGCGGCTCGATAGTGCCCTCGCCGCTGACAGTGCTACTGCTGCCCGGGCGAACATGGGCTGTTTGTCATCCTTCAGCCATGCCGGCATCCCTTCAGGCAGCGGGCTTTCGGCTCCGCGCGCTTGGCCGAGCAACTTGGCAATATCTGCATTGCCCAGTGCCAAAGTGTCCGCCACCTTGTCGGCAACCGGCTCCAAGGTGGCCCAAATGCCATCCAGTTGGGCCTTATTCGCTTTGCCCCCCATTTCGCCAAGCAAAGCTTCTGCCCGTGTCCTGGCCACAGCCTGATCCATGGCGCGCAATTGGCCAAAGGTGAGCCCGCCCTGGTTACCTTGGGCTTTAGGCTGCGTCTGGTCCGCTGGCTCTGCCGCACAAAGCGGTCCACCTAACACCAAGGCCAGAGTGGAAGCCGCCGTGTTGACGGCCATTCGGCTGAGAATCGATTCTGCTTTCAGCATGGTTCCCTTCTCCAAGTTGGGTCGATCAATCCACAATTAGCCGTTTGCTCACTGGCCTTTGTTTTTACCCAGAGCCATGTCTTTGGTCACTTTGCCAATCTTGTCCTGCCTACGGCTCAGGTCTTTCAGTTCCGTTCTGGTTTGCTCCAAGTCCGCCCGGCGTCGGGCATCCCCAACAGAGGTAGGGGCCGGCAACTGCTCGGTGGCAAATTGCTTGGCATATTGCTCCGTGCGCCGGTTGATTTGCAACTGGATCGACCGCACCATCTTCAGTTCGGCAATCTGGTCAATCAGTCGCTGGTCTTGCGGTTGCTGTTGTTGTTGCTGCTGTTGCTGTTCCTGCTGCTTTTTCTTTTCCTTGTCCTTGTTGTCCTCGCGGGCTTTCTTCAGGTTTTCAATCATCTCTTTCAGGTTGGCAATGATGTCATCCTCCACACGAATGGTCTGCTCGCCCCCGTCGGTCCTGCGCAGCCGATCTCGCACCACTGCCATGTCATCCCGCACCTGCCGGAAGACCTCTGCAAAAGCCACCGCCGAGCCTTCCGCCTCGATCAGCCGAATGGTGTCTTCGGCCTTCTTCACAATCTGGTCTTCGCGGTCCTGCAGTTCCAGGCCCTTTTGCTCGTCTGCGCGGTCGGGGCGCATGTCAGCTCGGCGGGCGACAGCCTGACCCAAATCAACAGTCCCTGCCCGCACTTCCAACTGCAGTCGCAACATCTCCGCGCACCGACCCTGAATTTGCGCCAGCACGCGCTCAATCTCTTCTTCGCGCAGTTGCTTCAGCAAGTCTTCCAAACGCTTCTGCGCTTCTTTCAACTTTTCCAGAGCCTCTTCTTGCTCCTTCGAAGCCCCGGGATTGTCCTTCTTTTCAATCTTCTTCTCGGCTTCTTTCTGGTTTTCTATCCCTTCCTGCACGCGCTTCTTGGCGTTGTCTTTTTCTTGCTGTTCGGGGGTTTGCTGGTCTTTTTTCTGTTGCTCCCCCCCATCCATGGGCTCTCCCATGTCAGATGGGTCAGATTTCGAGTCTTTTCCTTTGGAATCCTTGCTGTCTTTGTCTTTCTGGTCTTTTCCGTCTTTGCTTTTCGAATCCTTCCCGTCCTTGCTCATACCGTCTTTATCTTTTCCATCTTTATCTTTCGAGTCCTTCCCATCCTTGCCCATGCCATCTTTGTCTTTTCCGTCTTTGTCTTTCGAGTCTTTGCCATCCTTGCTCATACCATCTTTGTCTTTTCCGTCTTTGTCTTTCGAGTCTTTGCCATCCTTGCTCTTACCATCTTTGTCTTTTCCGTCTTTATCTTTCGAGTCCTTCCCATCCTTGCCCATGCCG
>CAIWHS010000420.1 GCA_903912515.1 uncultured Planctomycetaceae bacterium | reverse complement strand
TTGTAAATATTGCCGACGAAATTTTCTTGGCTGGCCCTTTCGATGTAGAGCTCTTCTAGAACCCCGTTTTCCAGAATGGCAATGCGGCACTCCTCAGGCTGCATAACGTTGATTAGCATTTCCTTCTTCATTGACAAACTCCAAGTGTAGTTTTGCGCCTTTTTTCCAGGCGCATTTCATTGAATTCATCCGCAAGGTCCACACGGACCCTTTTAAACGGTGTGTTTTCAGGCCAAGGGCCAAGTCCCAGCAATTCAAATAATTTGTCAGGACGAGCAGTCCCCGTGTCGGGGGTGTTTACCTCTGTACGCAGATTGCCCGTTTCACTCAACTCAATGTGATCAATAATCGATTTCAAATCGACCATTCGAGCTCGATTTTTTATGTTGTGGGCACGGTGTTTTGTTCTGTTTTTTATGAGGCTTAAGCCGTTGCTCAGCCATTCTTCCAAATTGTTTTCCCCCGACCCGCCCTCCGCAATTTGTTCCAAGACTGAAAGTGGCTCAATTTTGTTTGTTTTTTCGCGCCTTTGAACAAGCGAAAGAGTTTTCTCAGGGAGTTTTTCGATAGTTTCCCGAATCAAGGGAACCAAGGTTGGATCAATTTGTGCGGAATAATAGATCTTGTGGGCCCGGGCTTTTGATTCAGATGGCATTGAAGTGCCGCCTAAAAATCGCAAACCTTCAGGTGCTAAACGGTTTAGGGTATCAACGACAAAATTGACTTCAAAGGGCTCAGAAAACTCGATTTCTACAACTTCGGACAAGCCTTCTAGTCCCAGCGGAAGCGGAAGGGGACTAGAAATAGGACATATGAGCCGATATTCCCCCGTGGTATTGACTGGCAAATTTGCACTAAGGCAAAGTCGGTTGAGAAACCGGATCAAATCGTTGTGACTTAAAAACGCAAAATCACTGCATTTTTCAATGCGAAGGCGAATAAAGTTCCCGCAGCCGCTGGAAGCGGATGATTCTTTTTCTGGTTTGCTACCATCCATGCCCATCCAGATCATTCCCCGCCATGGAGGATGGGGCTGTTAGGGCGACCGTCAGAAATCACGGCGAACGGAAGGCAAAAGGCGCTCAGGCCTTAAGGCGTATTTCTGGGCGAATTCTCAAGCGCACCAGATCCAAGCTATGCCTCACATTCCAATATTTGTTTCCGTGGGAAACAAATGAATCCGTCTTTGTCTGGGGCCACCATGGTTAGATCACCTCAAAGGTGAACAAACCGCAGACCACCAACCTCAAAACTGTTTTAAATGTTCCAAATGCGGGAGGCTCAATCCGGTTAACACAACCTAGAGAGCCAGATCCCTGATCCTTCTAGAATCCCATTCGTAACCACCCCATGCAAGGGCAAGTTACAAAGTCCTGAACAATGCAACGAGTTAATCCAAATCACCGGGTAATTTGTCAGTTTCAATTACCATAGCCAAAGCTGTTAAAGCTTCTTCGGCATCTGGACCATTTGCCTCAAGAATCATTTGGGCACCATGAGTAGCGCCAACTAGCATTAGGTCCCACATGCTTTTGCCGTTAATCACACGGCCTTCCCAACTGACTTGAATATCAGATTGAAACCGGTTTGCGGTTTCAGCAAAAACGGCTTTAGGCCTCATATGGAAGCCTAAAGGATGGCCAACTTGTACGTTTCGACTCAGCATGTTGTCTCAGAAAAACCTTCCAGTGCCCATCTTGTTTCAAAAATCAATTCAAACCACCAATCAGCCTGAAAAATCTGTCAAGACCCGGGGGCATTGTCCAAAAGTTGTTCAAGTTGATCACGGGTGGTGCATTTTTTCAATTGGCTGACAAACTCCTCACGCCTAAGAGCACTTGAAACATTTTCAAGTGCCCTTAAATGGTCACCAGGGCGGTCGTGCGGACTAATAATCAACACAATTACATGCACAGGTTTGCCGTCTTTGCTGTCGAAACCGAGCCCACTCGGCACGATTCCAATAGTTCCAATTAAACGCTCAACGCTGGTATGCCGGGCATGGGGAATGGCTACCCCACCTCCAATCCCGGTTGTGCCCAAGGTTTCGCGCTTTAAAATTGCCCGAACGATGTTTTCGAATTCGGGACCTTGGACTCGCCCTGCGTCAACAAGGCTGTTGACCAAGATGCGTACAGCTTCTTCCTTGGTCTCTGCTCGGAGATCAGGAACCAGCGAATCCTTCACTACAAAATCAACGAGCCGCATGCGCTAGGCTCACTTCTGTTCTGTTTCAGGATTAATTCCCAGACCGGTGGTCCCAGTAGGGACATCCCGGCGGTGATCCTGAAGTTTTTCTTTATAACGGCGAATTTGCATGGAAATCTTGTCCAAACTCAAATCGATTGCCGCCATCAGGTCTGTATGAGATTCCTTGGCAACGAAATCGTGCTTGTGTTCAGCTTGGACTAAAAACTCAACAAGATGAAGTTCCCGTTGATGGTCAACAGTCACCTCAATCATGGTCAAACGGTCAAAAAGATGGGTGAGCTTAGAAGCTTTTTCCCGGATTCTCTCCTGGATTGGCTCCGCTAGGTGACCATGACGTGTTGAAACCTTAATCTGCACTCTTCACCCACCTTGCTTCGCTGATCCTGAAAATTAAGAAGGCCTTAAGGTCACACTAACACCCTTTAAACAACCAACTCATCAATAAAAAATGAATATGTTCAAAAACTATAGTACCTAGATTCGAGCCATCGGACAATTGAATATGCCTGATCCGTTGATAATCCATTAGGGCCTTGCCATTGGGTGAGCCATTGATACCCATGAGGCCTGGGACTTGCTGCTTTCCACGCAGCGCGTGATGAAGTTCATTCCGTCGACGCCATCCATGACATTCGGGTAAACGCTCTTTTGCCAGGGGGTGTTTTTGTTGACTTTTCTGTCAGCCATGGCATCGAATACCGAAGCATAAACATTTGCAAAAGCTTCAAAAAAGGCTTCTGGATGTCCGGCGGGCAATCTGGAACTGGATTGGGCAAATTCATTCAGGTAAGGGCCGCCTGCACGGGTGTAAATCTGGTGAGGTTGGCCGTTCCTTCGAACTACCATTTTATTAGGTTCTTCCTGATGCCATTCCAACGCACCCAATGTGCCATCAACCTCAATCCACAAGTCGTTTTCACGCCCGTGGCTGATTTGGGATGCTGTCACTGTTGCAAGGGCACCCCCTTGTAGCTTGATAATCGCAGTACCATAGTCATCCAACTCACGACCTGGCTCAAAAGTTTTTAAAGTGCAGCTGACTTGATCCGGCAAAAGGCCAGAAACGAATCGAGCCAGATTATATGCATGGGTAGCGATGTCGCCAAAGCATCCAGCGATTCCGCTTCTTTTAGGATCCGTACGCCAGCTTGCTTGTTTTTGCCCGGAGTTTTCCAGCCGAGTACGCAGCCAACCCTGAATATAAAAGGCGCGAATTGCCTGAATTTCACCCAACTCGCCACGCTGGATCATTTCCCTTGCCTGACGAACCAAGGGGTATCCGGTGTAGTTGTGAGTCAGACCAAAAATCAGGCTATTTTTTTCAACGATCGAGGCCAGTTCTTCGGCTTCTTGCAGAGTAAGAGTCATTGGTTTGTCACAAACAACATTGAAACCAGCTTCCAAAAACGCTTTGGCAATCGTGAAGTGTGTGTGATTGGGCGTTGTGATGCTGGCAAAATCAATTCGCTGACCATCAGGAAGATTTAATTCTTCCTCAATCATTTGTTGGTAAGAGCCATATGCCCTTGACTTGGAAACTCCGTAATCCTCTGCTGATAACTTAGACTTTTCAGGGTCGCTAGAGAATGCTCCCGCAGCCAAAACAGCCCGATTGTCTAAGCAAGCGGCGATGGAGTGTACTTTTCCGATAAAGGACCCAACGCCGCCTCCAATTAAACCCATGTTCAGCTTGCGGTTAAATGTGCCATTGAGTCCCATATTAAAGTCCTAACTTTGTTGAGGGTCTAATCCTTGAGCAACTTAAGGTCCGATTTTATTTGGAAAAAAATTGAATGCTAGGGCCATTTAAAGTCCTTTTTGAAAAGTACTAGGAGATAAAATGAAACCGGCGCCCTGGGTGTTTTTGATGGTTATGCTTGCATTAAACCTCCTGAATTATATCGATAGATATATCCTTAGCTCGAATCTGCATGCAATTGGGGAAAATTTGATCAATGGCCGTCCAGGGTTCAAAGGGCTGGAAGAAACCCTGAAAGGCTTATTGGCCAGCGCTTTCATGATTTCGTTCATGGTTTCGGCGCCTATTTTTGGACGGTTATCCGGGAAAGTTTCCCGAACTCGGCTTATTGCTATTGGAGCCGCGACTTGGAGTATTGCTTGCGGGTTGGGGGGATTTTCTGGTGAGGTTGATAATTGGTGTCGAAATAATTTTTTGGAATGGGCACCTTGGGAAAAAGATGGATTGGTAGCGGCACTGTGTGGGGGCTTTGGATTTTTGCTTTTGACCCGGTGCTTGGTTGGGATTGGAGAAGGGGCATATGGTCCTGCCGCCCCTTCAATACTTTCAGATTTGTATGAGGAAAAACAAAGAGGCTGGGTGATAGGTTTCTTTTATATGACGATACCGGTAGGGGGGGCTCTGGGGTATATTATTGGCGGCCGCCTTGGATGGCCGGATTCATTTTTTTGGGTAGTGCCTCCAGGATTGCTGATGGCAATTTGGTGCTGGTTTTTACCCGATCCAGCGTTGAATGAGGCGTCGCTAAAAGGCGAGTCCAATTTGTCTGGAGTAAAAGCGAAGTCAACATGGGCCGATTATTTATTACTACTTCGTTGTCGTACCTATTTGCTGAATGTGGTCGCTTATACCGCCTGTACTTTTGTGGTTGGGGGAATCGCCTATTGGCTTCCGGTTTATGTGATTGAGTATCGCAAGGCTGCGACACAAGAAACTGGAAATCAATGGATAGGTGGAATAACAGTTTTGGGCGGATTGTTGGCCACTGGATGTGGCACTTGGCTTGCTGAATGGTTATCAGGCAAAATTCGTGGTAGCCATATGGTGGTGTGTGGCATTGGGATGCTATTTGGTTTTCCTGCATTGATCGCAGTCACAATGGTTCCATTTCCTCTTGCTTGGATATTTGTTTTCCTTGCCATTTTTGGTTTTTTTCTGTGCACCGGGCCTTCCAATACAGTTCTGTTAAATGTGTGCCCAGCTCCGATGCGTGCTTCGGCAATGGCCCTGTGTATTTTCATGATTCATGCCCTAGGTGATGCAATTAGCCCAACTATTATCGGCTTGATGAGCGATAGATTTCCCGGGGGCTTGGACACCGCTTTTAGGATAATCAGCTTTCTTGCGTTGATTTCTGGCCTAATTTGGCTGGCAGCAGCACCGGGAATGAAAAATGACATTGATAATGCGAGTAAAATGGAACTGGGGGTTGACCAAAACAAGGTGTGATTGCGAATTCTTGTAGGAACAATTTGCTGGCGGATTGAATAAGGAAAACAGTTGCATTACTTTCGGTGTGCTGGTTTTTTGTTTCGACTGGTTTTTGAACCAAAATGACGGGGTAAATAAATGATGGCGCACAGTAGGAAAAATGTTTGTTTTTTAGCAATAGTCTGGGTAGCAACATTGGTTTCCACCCGGGTATGGGGCGAGGATTGGCCCGGCCATCGTGGACTCAAAAGGGACGGAGTTTCCCCTGAAAAAGGATTGGCCAAGACATGGCCGAAAAATGGCCCCAAGCTTTTGTGGACTTTGGATAAAGCGGGAGCAGGTTTTGGTGGTCCTGCGGTGCTGGGCGGCTATGTGTTTCTGATGGGGACTGTCGGCAAAGAAGAGGTATTGCACAAATTCGGGCCTAACGGGGCGCTTGAGTGGTCTAGTCCTATCGGCCCAATTTATGATTTTCAGGGTAATAATTGGTCTGGTGGGCCCAATGCCACTCCAACAGTTGGAAAGGGAATGGTTTTTTGCGCGGGAAGCCAAGGAATTGTTGCTGCATTTGATGCGGAATCTGGAAAGCTTGTTTGGAAGATTGACACAGTTGCGAAACTAGGGGCTGAAATTAATCCGATTGGTGGAGGCCCTGCCAAAAAAGGTTGGGGGTTCTGTGGATCCCCGTTGCTGGATGAAGGTAAGTTAATTGTTGCTACCGGAGGGCAGGGAGGCCTGATCACTGCATTGAGCCCCGCATCTGGCAACGTTTTGTGGAGGTCTGTCCAAGTCAAGGATCAGACGACTTATGGGTCAACCATTGTAGTTGATTGCCTTGGCATGCAAGTTTATGTGGTGGCAACGCAGTCTGGGGCTGTTGGTGTTTCCGCCAAAGACGGGGCCTTGGTTTGGCGTTATCAGCGTGAAACAGAGTATCCAGATATTGTTGCTTGTACTCCAGTATGCGTGCAGGGAAAGATTTTGCTGCCTGTAGGGCATGGTGGAGATTGCGCCATGTTGGGATTTGAAGCTGGTGGGCCCAATAGCGGGGTCAAGGTAACTCCGGCATGGGTGGCTAAAGAAATTTCCAACAACCATGGCGGATTTGTGGTTCAAGGAGAAAGAGTGATTGGTTTTCATGCCAAAAGGGCATGGACCGCCCAAAATCTGTCCGACGGGAAAGTAGTTTGGTCTGGCCGTAGAAATGCTATCGGGTCCGGAAATGCAATTCTGGTGGATGACAAATTAATTGCTTTGGCTGAGGATACTGGTGATGTTGCTTTGATAGATGGGCTGGGCAATTCTTATAAGGAATTGGGTCGTTTTATGCTCCCGAAGGAGTCCACAATTCGGAAAAGTGGTGGGCGGAGGTGGACCCATCCAGTTGTTTCTGATGGCAAATTATACATTCGCGACCAAGAACTACTTTATTGCTACGACCTTCGTTAGTCCCGTGGTGTTTAGAATATGATTTTGGAAGATAGCGTTTCGGACAGCCGTTCATTATTAAATGATCGGCTGCACCAGCTTATTGAGTGTGCACAAAAAAGCCCTTTTTGGGCTACCCGGTTTGGAAATGTAAATCCATCTAGCTTTGAAAACTTGGAACCAATTTCCAAAGGCGAGATTTTGGCTGATCAGGCTAGGTACAAGCCCTATGGCAAAATACCCTCCGTTGATATTCGAAAGTTGGTTCGCCTGCACCAAAGTTCTGGAACATCTGGAAACCCTCTTGTTTGGGCTGATACAGCCTCAGATTGGTCGCGCCTGCTGGATCAATGGGACCATTTGTTTGGGATTGCCGGAATTTTGCCTGCTGACAGGTTCTTTTTTCCTTTTTCATTTGGGCCCTTTCTTGGTTTTTGGTCTGCATTTGAGGCAGCAACTCGTGCAGGGAAGTTTTGTCTTGCTGGCGGCGGTATGTCCTCGGTGAGTCGCTTGCGGTTCATCGAGGAGCATCAAATTTCTGTTTTGATGACGACGCCAAGTTATGCATCGCATTTGGCCATTGTTGCTGCTGATGAAAAAATTGATTTGGTAAACGGCCCCGTTCGGTTGTTAATCTTGGCTGGCGAGGCTGGGGCTTCCATGGCGGGGGTGAAATCTCGTTTGGAGTCTTCCTGGAATGCACGGGTACTCGATCATCACGGAATGACCGAGGTTGGTCCGGTGTCTATGGAGTGCCCGGAAGCCCCTTGTGAATTGCACCTGCTATCGGACCACTACATCATCGAAGCATTGCCGGCGGTTGGAGATTTTTACGGTGATTTATCTGCCAACAAAGTCAAAGAATTAGTTTTAACCCCGCTATCAAGGCTTGGTATGCCCTTAGTTCGTTATCGAACTGGTGATAGGGTGGAGTTGGTAGAGGGGAGATGCAAATGTGGCCGAACTGGCCCAAGATTAATAGGCGGTGTTTTAGGTCGGCTCGACGACATGTTAATAATTCGCGGTAATAATGTTTATCCAATGGCGATTGAGGATTGGCTCTGGTTGCAGCCCGGTCTGATTGATTTCCAAGCAAAAATTGTGGAATCATCGGGGCTATCGCGGCTTATTTTGAATTTGGAGTTCCGCCGTGGATTGAACGGAGAGAAAGAAGCTATAGTTATTAGCAACAAGTTTTTTGATAGATTTTTGTTCCGAGCTGAGGTTAAGTCTGTTTTGCCCGATGAACTCCCGAAAACGGAACATAAGTCAAAAAGGTGGATTCGGCATTGCCCTTGAGGGCGTATTTATAAGATTTCGGTGTTTCTTTAATTACTAGTTTATGGCAGTGTCAGCTAAACCTATATTTTTTTGTTTGAGATTGGGAGTCCATGCATGGCGAAACCCAAAGGCCGATGGATAGGAATATCTCCCTTTCGTAAAATGGTCTGTGATTTGATGCATTTCAGCCAGCAGGTGCCTGTGGCGATTGCAGAAAGGCAAATGGATTTGGGCCCTTTGATGGAAGCCAGAAAGAGATCTGCCAAAAGGCCAGCTTGGACCACTATTTTTGCCAAGGGTTATGGTATTGTTTGTGCTTCGACCCCTGCACTTAGACGCTGCTATTTAAAATTTCCATGGCACCGCTTGTATGAGCATCCCCATTCCATTGTCGCCTTGAATGTAGAGAGGCGTTTGGATGACGAGGATGTGGTGTTGTTTTGCCTGATTAGGGCACCCGAAAATCGAGAACTGGGGGAAATTGAAGCCGTGGTTCGGGACCATATGGTTAAGCCTGTGGAAGAATTGCGTTCTCATCAAAGGGCTATGGCTGTTTCAAGGATTCCTTGGCCAATGAGAAGATTGTTTTGGTGGTGCGCTCTCAATCTTTTTGGCCGTAGGCGCTGTCATAACTACGGCACCTTTAGTCTGACTTCTGTCGGATCGAGGGGGGCGGGGTTATTGAATGTTGCGCCAATTCTCACAACTGCAATTCATTATGGACAAATCGACGAAAAGGGGCGCGTGGAGGTCCGTTTGAGTTGGGATCACCGGGTTATGGACGGCTCCACTTTGGCGCGTGCCTTGGTCGATTTAGAATCTGTCCTCAATAATCAAATTGCTGAAGAAATTAGGGGCGAAACCATTCCGATTGGGCTTTCGAAAGCCGCCTGAATAACTATCAATTTTTCAAGCCCGTTAGAGTCGGCACATGCGTCATAGCCCTACTCAGGGCGATGACTTTTTGTTTAAAAATCGAAATTGGTTTCAAGTTCCCGACGCCAACATGCTCCATGTTTTGGAAGTGAGTTACCGCCTCCTTCCGATGGTGAACAATGGATGGACTGATCTGGCTTGCTTCGTTTTGGGTTGATGGCGTGGGCCTTGGCCAGGCGCCCTCTTGGACTTTGGGTTTTCATCAGATTGAAAGAGTCAATCGCCATTTAAAAGGCCGCTTGATTTCGCACACCAGGAGAGGATTTCACGATCATAGAATTTGGTCTGATTCCCTTGGCCAAAAGAGGGATCTTCTTGTTTACCTGCCCCCAGGATACACACCGGAAAAAAAATACCCTCTTGCGATCTTTTTGCATGGTGCGGCTCAAGATGAGCAATATTTCATGCAGGGGATTGTTAAATCATTTGATGATGCAATTTGCTCGGGCAAGATCCCACCTGTAATTGTGGCGGCGCCTGACGGGAGTATCCATGGGCGGGCAACCCTGCGCGATGTGGCAAGTTTTTGGACTGATTCAAAGGCCGGTTGTTTTGAACAGTATTTGATGAACGATGTTTGGGGATTCCTCCATCGGAATTACTCTCTGGATTCCAAGCGGGAAAGTTTCGCCCTGATGGGGGTTTCAATGGGTGGGTCGGCAGCAATGACATTGGGGATCAAGCATCGCGACCGTTTGGCAACAGTTATTAGTATCATGCCCCTATTGAATCTTCGGCATGTTGATGACACCGGTCGTTACAAAGCACCATTCGATCCCAATAACCATGGTCTGAGGGTGAAACCAAAGCTTCACGAGGCATTAGGGCGACGCAAGCTCTTCACACTTCGTTTCAGTGAATTGTTTGTGCCGATTTTCGGTAGGGGCGAAGAGGCGGTTGAGGGCATGAGCCGGATCAATCCTATGGAAGTGATGATTCGCGAAGACCTCAGGCCTGGCGAACTGAACCTTTTTATTGGATATGGTGCCCACGATGAGTTCAATGTGGCAGCCCAAGCCGAGAGTTTCATTTACCATGCAGAGCAACGCGGTATTGAATTAACAGCTGTGCGTGATCCTCGGGGGCGCCATGATCAAACTTCCGGTTTAAGATTGTTTCCAAGTGCCATTCGTTGGGCTGCTCCCCTTATCCCCAAGTGATTGGAGGAAGGGGATAACTGGCCTTGGGGTTCAGTCTCCCAAGGCTAATTCCAAAGCTAAATCGCAGCCCGATTTGAATTCAGCCATATCCACATATTCTGCAATTGTGTGGATTTCGTGTTGGCCTGCTCCAAAGGTTAGAGATTGGATTCCGTGCTTCACAATCCAATTGCTATCCAACCCGCCGCGTCCTAGTTCAAGTTTCGGGGAAAGCCCTGTTTTATTTGCTGCTTTGAATGCTTTTTGGATAATTGCAGAATCTTCCGGAATCAAAAAAGCTTCGTAATCAATTTGTGAATGAAACTCGACCTTAGCGGTTTGACCTGTGTTTGTTTTGACCTCATTTGCGGCTGAAACCAAGGCGTTCTCATAGGCCTGGGTGATTTTGCGAACAAAATCGGAATCAAAACTTCTCGACTCACCTCGAATATGCAAATAGTCAGTTACCACATTGGTGGCATCTCCAACGGTCCCGCCGTTGCGGCCGCTCAAGATTCCAACGTTACTACTTCCTTGCCGGCCTTCCCGCACCACTTTTCCAAACCACCCCCCGCGGTGAACCTCTGAGATTGCAAGAGATGCGACCAATGTGGCAGAGGCACCTTTATCAGGGTGAACACCGGCATGGGATGCGATTCCTTCAATGTGGGCCTCCCATCGTTCCGCCCCAACTGCACCGCGAATAAATTTGGCCGGTTCTCCGCCATCCACATTGAACCCCATGCTTGGGTTTCCAAGGAGCGAAGTGTCAAGGTGGCGGGCTCCATGTAGGCCAGATTCTTCCCGAACCGTGAAAAGCAAAGTGATATTTGGGCGGATTCCTTCTTGGCGTAAAAGCCTGGCCGCCAATTGGATCAAAACTGCGCAACCTGTCCTGTTGTCGCCTCCCAGAGCTGTTTTACCTTTGGACCGGATTTGATTCTTGTCCTTAACCCATTCAGGGACAGCCCCGTCGCAAAGGGGAACCGTGTCCATATGCGTACTGAAAAGTAATGGCCTGCCGGGGTGACTTCCTTTCAATTTTACTATCAGATTTCCACAAGGGGTTGGGACCGAGATTCTTTTGTTTGCCTGGTCATCAACAATTGATTCCGCGGGAACACCAACAGCAATCAATTCATTGCGGATTAATTCCGCAATGGGCCCCTCGTTTCCAGTTGTTCCAGGGCTAGATATCAAGCGCAATAGTAAGTTTTCGTTATAATAGTCGGGGAGTGGGGGTAAATTTTTGTATTCCAAGTTATCCATTTGAATTATTTCCGTTGAACAGTTTGCTCTTGCTCCCGCAGACCACCATCGACCAAGTTAAACCCAAATAAACCGTCCGCCAATATGGACTGAAGGGCTTGGGTCGGATGATAGCGCGAAGTAGCCAAATTCTGGTCTTTTGGTTTGTGTTAAGCGATGCCATTTTGTTGGCAAGCAGCTGGTGGCTTAGCTATTGGATACGGTTTGAAAGTAATTGGATTCCGCTTTGGAATGATGTGCCCGAGCCAATGAAATGTATTACAGCCATGCCTTGGGCTGTTCTCTTGGGCCTTTTGGCCTTTCAAATCACAGGCCAATATACCTTTGACCGCATGCGGCGCCTTCGAGAGGAAGTAATAGGGGTTATCCGGGGGACAGCTCTGGCGACCCTGTTTGTTGCGACTACTCTTTTTATGTTGAGGGGAGGTTACGAGTCGAGGGCTGCATTATTGGCCTTTTTTGCAGTTTCAGCCCTGATGGTTTTGTTTGGCAGGAGATTTGGATGGAGTATTGTAAGGGCGTTTCGCAGAGCAGGTTGGGATGTTTCCTTTGCTTTGGTTGTTGGTACCGGAAGAGTTGCGAGAAGAACTGCTCGTTCCTTGAGAAGAACCACATGGATGGGTATCCGACCTATCGGTTTTGTGGAAGATCTCCCCGGGCCCCAATGTTCCGACTTGGATGTGCTAGGGAGAACTACGGATTTGCCTGCACTGATCGAGAAATACAAAATCGGCCACGTTTTTGTTGCATTGCCGATGAGCAGACATGGCGAAGTTAGGCGTGTTTTCGATGTTTTGGCATCAACTTATGCCGATGTTCGCTTGGTGCCAGATATTCCTGGAATGGCCGGGTTGACAGTCCGTGTGAGCAACTTGGATGGCCAGCCACTTGTGAGTATGCGAGAAAATCCCTACTTCGGGCTCAATGTCGTTTTCAAACGCGCTATGGACATGGTTCTTTCTGCTTTTGGCATAGTTATTCTTTCACCACTACTCATCCTGATAGCAATAATGGTGAAGTTTGGAAGTAAAGGGCCAGTCCTGTTTTGTCAGGAACGATGTGGTCTTAATGGTGCTAGTTTCATGATGTTAAAATTTCGGTCCATGCGTGCAGATGCCGAAAAATCAACAGGGGCTGTTTGGGCCACTAAAGGAGATGACCGAACAACGCCATTAGGGAGATTGCTGCGAGCGACTAGTTTGGATGAATTGCCCCAGCTTTGGAATGTTTTCATTGGTGATATGAGTCTGGTAGGGCCAAGGCCTGAGCGCCCGGTATTTACTAGGCAGTTTAGCAAGACCTTGCCAACCTATATGGCCCGACATGCCGTGAAAGCAGGGATGACGGGGTGGGCCCAAGTTAATGGGTGGCGAGGTAACACTTCTCTCCGAAAAAGGCTTCAATACGACTTGTATTACATCGTTCACTGGACACCATGGTTGGATTTAAAAATCTTATGGATGACCGTGTTTCACGGTTTTACCCATAAAAATGCGTATTGATTCCGATCCGATCCATTTCCGTTAAAAGGCGTGCATTTCCCCTGATGATCTGTGCTCTTGGTAAGATCAGGCAAAGGGGAATAATTCATGTTTATCGATCGTGTTCAAATTCATGTCCGTGGGGGCGACGGTGGAAATGGAGCTTTAAGCTTCAGGCGAGAAAAATATGTCCCGCGCGGGGGCCCTAATGGCGGCGATGGCGGCGATGGCGGGAATGTAATTGTGGAAGCCGCAGCCAATGCGGATAGCCTTGCTGAAATCGTCAATCGAAAGCATTGGCGGGCAAATTCAGGCGGTCCTGGAAGCGGTGACAACAGTTCAGGCAAAAAGGCTGCGGATTTGATTATTCGTGTTCCACCGGGCACCCTCATTCTCGACCGGGACAGGGGCAATGTTATCCGTGATTTGACCCAAGATGGCGATCGGGTGGTGGTGGCCAAGGGGGGGCGGGGAGGAAAGGGTAATAGGGCTTTCGCTTCTTCTACGAATCGCACCCCGAGGATTTTTCAGGAGGGTGAACCCGGCGAAGAAAAGTCCATCATGCTTGAATTGAAATTAATTGCCGATGTGGGTCTTGTTGGCCTTCCAAATGCCGGTAAATCGACACTTTTAAGCCGTTTGAGTCGTGCGAAACCTGAAATTGGTGACTATCCCTTCACGACGAAGCAACCCAATTTAGGGGCTGTTTACATGGGGGGCGAGAGGGTGTTTGTTTTGGCAGATCTACCAGGGCTAATTGAAGGGGCCCATTCAGGAATTGGACTAGGCCATGAGTTTTTAAGGCATGTTGAAAGAAATCGACTACTGGTACATTTGATTGAGCCATTTCCCACGGATGGTTCTGACCCGTTTGCAAATTATCGCATAGTTCGCAAGGAATTGGAGATGCGGAGTGATGAGCTTGCTCAAAAGCCAGAAATTGTGGCTTTAAGCAAATGTGAGCTTTCGGGTGCCGAAGAGGTTCGGATGGAAATGAGCAATCAGATTGGCAAGGAAATTCTGGCTTTTTCCGCCGTTACCGGCCGCGGTCTTTCGGACTTAATGGTGGCAATCCAGAAACAATTGGAGGCATTGGAAATCGCACAGGCGGAGTCTGCCGGCTCATGAGTCGCTGCAAGATTGCTATTGAAGTGGGAAACTCAAGGATAAAAATAGGTTTCAGCGACGGCTTTGGCTTTATCAAGGTAATAAAAGTAGGGCATGATGAATTTGATTTGATCAATTTGATAAATTCCGAAATTGTTGCAGGATGGCAATCCGAGAAAAAAACATGGGTTCTTGCAGGTGTAGTTCCTTCTAAATTGGATGAAATTGAATCTAAATTGTTACGTATGGGCCACGATATTCAAGTCCTTAAAAATCCAGGCGGGTTGGGAATTCGGCTTTTGGTAGCCGAACCTGAAAGCGTTGGAGTCGACAGGGTTTTGTGCTGTCTTGCCGCCCGCCATTTGGCCAAGTCGGGGGGGTGTTTGGTGGTCGATGCCGGAACTGCTCTCACAATCAATTGGGTTAACGGGGATGGCGCCTTTGAAGGGGGAGCCATTCAGCCTGGTTGGGCGTTGATGGCGCGTTCGTTAGGGAAGGGGACTGCAAGGCTACCTGAAATCAGCTCCCCCGATAATTCCCTCTGTGATTGGCCCGGCTTCAATACCCAAGCTGCGATTCGCGCCGGGCTTTCATTGGCCATGGTTGGATCTGTCAAGGAGTGCTGGGCGATAGCCAGGGAAAAGTTTCCCAATCCAAGCCTATGGATAACCGGTGGCGATGGTGCATTTTTGCAAAACTATTTTGGTGGGATTGGCAGATATTATCCCAATCTGGTTTTGGAAGGGATGATTTTGGCCAAGGGGAATTAAGGCCATGCAAACAGTTGTGGGTGAATTTAAACTGTCCCACCCATGGTTTTGCTTGGTAACTCCCGAGGGCCCTGCCGGAGTTGCGGTTTGGGCCGTCGGTGGAGAATCAGTTTGGAATCTCTTGCGTTCGCATTTCCAAATTATAAACCCGCCTCAAAAAATTGGGCCAATCAAGCTGGGTGCCCAGTTTTTGGGACGATTAATCGGAAAGAACTTTGTTTCAGACGAGGTTTTAATGGTTTCAACCACCATTAACCGGGTACCAGTTCTCGAAATTCATGGCCATGGTGGCAGCCTGATTTCCCAAATGCAAAGAGAGCTGTTCGTTGAAGCTGGATTGGAGGAAGTTCCCGCCAGTTGGATTGGAAATCTTGTTGGAAAAACAAAACTTTTGGCACACCTTGAGGAAGTTATTCTGAAGGGGCAGACCTTAAGGGCCATTCGTTGCCTATTAAATCAGTCAAGGGTGTTGCCGAAATTTCTGGCCTATCTTGCCCATGAAATCAAAGCAGAAAATGAGGAAAAAGTGGTTTTGTTGTGCGATTCCCTAGCTAGATGCTCTATAAGGGGTCTACATTGGGTTAATCCGTTCAAGGTGACAGTCCTTGGCCCACCCAATGTGGGCAAAAGCAGTTTGTTAAATGGCTTAATTGGTGCAAAGCGTGTTGTGGTCTCTGATATTCCGGGCACCACGATTGATCCGGTTCAAGTTCTCACGGCTATGGATGGTTGGCCTGTAGAATTTTGCGACACTGCGGGCTTGCGGGATACAAGCGATTACTTGGAAAAAATGGGCGTTAAATTGGCTGGTAAAAAGGCCGAGGGGTCAAACTTAATTTTGTGGCTTTCCGAGGCAAGATCTGAGCCATCCGAAGCATTAATTCCATCGGATTTTAATAATCAGAAAATTCCCTTGATAACGGTTCGGACAAAGCTTGATCTGCTTGGGGACTTGAATCCTGAAACCCCTCTAAATACGGTTTTTGTTTCTTCAAAAAACCGTGTGGGATTTGATAAGCTGCAGGAGATGATTATTAAGAAATTGTTGGCTGGATTGCCTGATGGCGAAGACAACCCCACCGCATGCACTGGCGAGTTAATTAAATCCGTATGTGAAATGCGAGAATTAGCTAAAGCAGGTAGGTTTCATGAGGCCCTGGAAAAGGTAAATTATTGGTTAGATAATTAAGGATATTTACATCTCAATTTTTTAAAGGGGCATGATATGGCTTTAGATTGCGTCGGAAAATTCAAAACACGGGACGGTGAGATTCACTTGGCTAGCCCTTTGGAGTCAGGAGGAGTGCTACTGTTATCCTCGCAAGTTGATGGCAGGCCAAGAATGGCACTCGACGCCTTGTTGCATGCCCTAGATCCTAGAGCCGAATTGGCAAAATTGCAGGCGATTGCCAAAGAGGAGGCCCATGAGGGAGACTGGCTTTCTCCAGTTTGTCGTCAGGAAGTTTGGGCTGCCGGAGTTACCTATCTAAGGAGCAGCGAGGCAAGGCAGCAGGAATCCAAAGGCGCTGCGGTTTTTTATGACAAAGTTTATAGTGCGCCGCGACCTGAGTTGTTTTTTAAAGCCACGCCATCTCGTGTGGTACCGAATGGTGGGGAAGTTTCCATACGCCAAGACAGCCACTGGTCCGTTCCTGAACCTGAAATGGCCTTGGTGGTTGACCCAAGGGGGCGCATAGTCGGCCATACAATTGGAAATGATATGAGTTCGAGAGATATAGAAGGAGAAAATCCACTCTACCTTCCTCAGGCTAAGGTTTATGCCAAGTCTTGCGCGATTGGTCCTTGGATTCGTTTGGGTTTGCCGGACCCCGATACGCTGATTTCGGTTGAAATTCAGGATCAACAAGGAGCTAGGTTGTTTTATGGCCAAACTAGTTGGTCTAGAATGCGAAGAACCCCGGATGAGTTGGTTGGATGGCTTTTTAAGGAAAACCTTTTCCCCGATGGAGCGGTATTGCTGACCGGAACAGGAGTTGTTCCACCGGACGATTTTACATTGAAGGGGGGCGAAGTTGTTGTGATTTCAATTGGAGGTGTAGGTGAGCTTCGAAATCCAGTGATATGCGGTACGGGGAGTTGAATGAATGCAATTTGTTTATTTTACTAAATCACTTCCCGCATTTGATGTATCGGATTGGATTGCTTGGTGTTTGGAATATCGAATTCCAGGTTTGGATTTGGCGGTTCGACCAGGGTATCCGGTGACTCCCGATAATGTGGCGACTATTCTACCCAAATGGGCTGAAATGCTTGCCAAGGAGAAATTAATTATCGGTTTGGTGACGGCTCCCACCGATTTGAACAATCCCGAAGATAAGCGTGCCCGGACCATGTTCCGCGCCTGTAAAGCTGCTGGGGTTGCTGCAATTAAAATTGGGTATTTCGGGTTTTCAGGCGGTTACCCTCAGGAATTTGCCAAGGCAAAGGCGGCACTTAGCGGCTTTGCGGAATTAGCCAAGGAAACAGGTGTAAAAGTACTTCATCACACCCATTCCGGGGGATATCTGGGTAATAACGCCGCCGGCCAACGGTTAATTTTTGAAGGAATAGATCCGCATTATTTGGGTTCGTTTTTAGATACCGGCCATTTGGCGTTAGGGGGAGGGCCTTTTGCCCAAGAGGTGGAGTTAATCAAACCTTGGTTTTCCTGTTTGGCGATCAAAGATATTGAATGGTTTAGGGATGGCTCCGTTTGGAAAAATCAGGTTGTACCGGTCGGTTCGGGGATAGTCCGTTGGGCTGAAGTTGGCAAGGCTTTGAAAAAGAACAGCTTTGATGGTACCGTCAGCCTCCATGGTGAATATGCGATGGAAGGCCCAGTAAATCGGGGCAGGGCGGCTGCATTAGAAAAGTCAAAAATTTTAAACGAGATAAAATGAAGCAAAGTGGGTTTTAAATCTCCATGCCATCTGGAACAGTGCTCCCTCGGGGTACAACCACAATTCCGTTTCGGATGACAAAGTTATCGCCTTCACCATCTTCCACGCGTGCCCTATTGACAATCCGCACATCATTACCAATTCGGCAGTCCTTGTCGATGATGGCGTCTCGAATAACCGTTCGGTCGCCAATGCCAATATCCGGCAGTTTGATGGATCTGTTGTGGCTCCTTTCGGCTTCGGTCTCGTAGCGGTCGGCTCCCAGCAGAATTGCGTTGGAAATTCTGGCATCCCGACCTATCATTGAGCGAACTCCAATCAAGCAGCGGTCAATCTCTGCTCCCGGCATGATCCTGCAACCGTCCCCAATCAGGCAATGGTCCATTTCCACGCCCCCAAGTCGAGAAGCGGGTAGGAAACGCATGCGGGTATAAATTGGGCCCTCGTTACTAGTGAAATCGAACGGCGGATTTGGCCCAGTTAGGGCAATGTTGGCTTCGTGGTAGGCCTGGATTGTTCCCAGATCCTCCCAGTATCCATCAAAAAGGTGCGCCACAACCTTGTGGCTGGCTATGCTTCTTGGAAAGATTTCCTTTCCAAAATCTGTAGCCAGTGGTCTTGCGTTTAGCAGTTCGAGCAGGGTCCTACGATTGAAAAGGTAAATGCCCATACTTGCCAAAAACGGACGATCTTGAGCTGTGACACCATGACGATTCATCCACTCGCTTGGAGTTCTATAAGGTTCAAGTTGCTCGGGTGTGCGAGGCTTTTCGATGAATTGAGTGACCCGCCCTGACTCATCCAGTTTCACCAAACCAAATTCAGACGCTTGAGTTTCTGGAACAGGGATTACAGCAATCGTAACATCAGCCCCGGAATTACGGTGGGTCCTGAGAAGGTGGCGATAATCCATACGGTAAAGCTGGTCACCCGAAAGAATTAAAACTTCCCGACAGGGATCCTCGATCACATAACGAATTTGCTGTCGAACGGCATCAGCTGTACCTTGATACCAATCCTGTTTGTCAAAAGTTTGCTGGGCTGCCAAAACTTCCACGAAGCCACGGCTGAAGGGATCAAATTTGTATGTGTTAGCGATGTGGCGATGCAAGCTAACACTTAAGAACTGGGTAAGGACGTAGATCCGGTTTAAACCACTGTTTATGCAATTGCTGATCGGAATATCAATAAGACGATATTTGCCAGCAACCGGAACTGCAGGTTTACTTCGCAACTGAGTCAACGGGTAAAGCCTTGATCCTCTACCGCCCCCAAGGATTAGGCTTAAAACTTCCCGCATGGCATCCAGTCCTTCTTGGGATTAGTTAACCGACTTGTTTCAACGCATGAACCTAGTTTGGGTTTTTCTCCCAAAACCAACCACATGGCTTATTGTAAAAAAAAGAGGGTAAAGAGTTAGACGGAAATTCCTAAAGACGATCTTGGATAATATTTTGGGCCAAAAGCCCTGCTTGTTCAACACAAACATTGATTGCCACACCTTTCATGCAACTGCCTCCAATAGTTAGCCCAGGCAGTTCTTTTGCATACTGTTGAATTACATTGACTTTGACGGAATGGCCCAAGGCATATTGTGGAATTGCGTTTTTCCAACGGATTATTTTGACGATTTCAGGGGTAATTTTCCAATTCCCAACGCTTTTTAGTTCGTCAAGGACCACCCTTAAAAGGCGGTCATCGTCTAGGCCCAATAAATTCCCATGTTTGGGCCCACCAACCAGTGCTCGCCATAAATGCCTGCCCTTGGGGGCCCTTATGCCGGGAAAAATGGAGGAACACCATTGCACTCCAAGGATGGGGCGTCCATCGCGCTCCGGGGTGAGATAACCAAATCCGTCAGCCTTAATGGGAGATTCTGTTAGTTGTGTTTCTGAGAAAAGCATACCAACAACCGCAATGGGCGAACTGGTGATTCCTTCCAGTTCTGAGGCGAGTTTGGGATGAATGGGTTTTAAAAGTTTGGCTTGTTCATGGGCCGGGCAAGCCAGTATCAAGCGGCTAAATTGGCGCGGGGGAGAACCATTGTCCAAATGAACTAACCACTTTCGATTATCTCCAAATTGACGCAATTCAATCGAATTCACTTTGGCACCTCTTTGCAGATGAGGCCCAAGTTTCTTTTCCAGTGTTTTAATCAGTTCACCCAGCCCATTTTTCAATGACCACATGGTTGGTAGGGATGGTAAAGGGTCTCCGTTTTGTCGCGCAGTCTTTATTTTGGCAATGCGTCGAGCCCTGATTCCACGAAGTAGGCTTCCGGTTTCCTGCTCTATTTGGCGCCAGGCTGGAAAACAACTGGGCAGGCTGAGTTGTTCAGCATCACCTCCCCAAATGCCGGTTACAAAAGCGTTTGCCAAGGTATTCGCTATTTCGTCACCAAAGTGGGCTCTAAAAAAATCTGCTATCGATTCATCTTCCGGGATCAGGCGTCGGGTTTGCCAATATTCTTTCAGAATCCGTAATTTTGCTGAAAATGAAAGCACGGGAGAAAAAGCCATTCCAATAAAAGAGGATGGCAGTTTGTGAAGCTGTCCGCGGAGGTAAAGGAACCGGCTCCGTGCAGCGGAAGAACTTGCTCTAACCAGTTCTTCCCCTAAACCAATTTCTTTGCAAAGGTTAATTGTGGCTGGGTTTGAATCGAGGAAACCGTTTGGACCTGTTTCAAGGATGCCATCACCGAGGGGTATGGAATCAATCACGCCGCCCGAGCGTTGAGATGCCTCATAAATACAAACAGTTTGTGATGGATTAGGATTATTTTTGAGAAAATGTGCGAGGCAAAGGCCCCAAAGGCCAGCACCTACAATGCAAATTTCATCAGATTGGTTGTAAGTAAGCATGCGAAAATTATCGACGATTTAATAAGATTTTGCTACCAAATAAAAAAACAGGGCCACTCAAAGGTGACCCTGTCATTAGTCTAATACAAAAAAATTAGTCGACTCGTCGCGGGCGGTTACCACCTGGTCCGCCTCGACCGCCACCCATTTTCATTTCAAAGGGCTTACCTACCAAATCTTGCCAAGCGGTTTTTTGATCATCCTTCAACAATTCAGTTGCTTTTGCCAAGGCTTGCTTGTTGAGTTCCCCAACTTTCTTCATCATGTCTCCCATTTTGGAGAAATCCATGCCGATATCCTTGCGAAGATCTTCAACTTCCTTGCGCACATCTTCGCCAAGTTCTTTTATTTCTTTCTTTTGCTCATCGGATAATTTCAGCAAGGATCCGATCTTTTCATCTGAAAAAGCCCGTAATCCCAATTGCTGTGTGCGAATTTGCTCCAAACGCTTGGCTTGATCTTTCTTGCCTTTATCAGCAAGAATTTTTGCCAAAAGAGAAGATGATTCGTCGGAATACTTTTGAAGTATTTCTTTGGCGTCTTCCTCAGATAGTTTTAATTCATCCAAAACGCTTTTGTTATTGAGCAATTGGGTTGGATCACCACCCCGGCCTTGCATCATCATGCCGCCCAATCCACCACCAACTCCCGGAGGTTGGGCCAGCGAAAAACATGTAACTCCCGTTATGGCAAGAGCAGAAAGAGCTACTTTGTTCATAAAACGCATGTTAACGCTCCACGTATTGATTCGAAGTTGAAAGGAACCGCTTAGCAAGCCATTCAAAGGTACCAACCAGCCATGAAGAAATTATGAGAAAAAGTTCAAGGGGAAGGCCGCGCGACCCGGGGGCCGGGTTGTGTTGGTGGTGCCCCGGCAATTCCAGGTGCGGTAGCCTGCATCCAACGCCAGTCCTTGCCTAATTGAGGTGGATCAAATTCTTTTCGATCAACAGGCTTTTTTGTG
>CAIWHS010000419.1 GCA_903912515.1 uncultured Planctomycetaceae bacterium | reverse complement strand
CCAATTTCAGCGGCTGATATCAGTCGCGGAATGTTGAGGTAGCTTTCTGCAGAAGGCCCAGGCCCAATGCAAATGGCCTGATTGGCCAATGATAAATAGTGGGCACCGCGGTCGGCCTCTGAAAACACGGCCACCGACTCGATCCCCATATCCCTACAGGCCCGGATCACCCGCAGGGCTATCTCGCCCCGGTTAGCCACCAAAATGCGCTGAAACATCCTAGTATCACCTGCAGAGGGTTTGGCGGGCTCAGGCCGATGGGTCGACCCGGAACAGGACCTGCCCGTACTCCACCGGTTGCTTGTTTTCGACGCAAACTTCAACGATGGTGCCTGTCAGTTCGGCTACTATCTCATTGAAAATCTTCATCGCCTCAATTTGGCAGACCACCGTGGTAGGGGTCACCTTGGTGCCGACTTGCGCGTAGGGCGGCGAGCTAGGCTTGTCTTGAGCATAAAAGGTCCCGGGTGTGGGACTTTTGATTTCCAGCAAGGTTTTTGCCGGTTTGGCTTCCGCTGCAGGCACATGCGGTGCCGCTGCTGCCATGGCAGGTGCGTAAACTGGAGGCGCAACCGCCACAGGGGAAGCCACAGGCAGTGAAGTCAGCACAGGCAAATTACGCTTCAGCCGAATGCTGCGCTCGCCGTCCTTCAGCTCAAGTTCCGCCAAGTCATGCCGGCTCATCAAGCCGACCAACTCGCGAATGGTTCGTGTTTCAAAAGGTCCCGGGCCGCCGGCCTGGGGTGTTTCTTCCGCCACAACCGCCTTCCTTTCTTTAGTCTGTCTTCTTTTAATACTTATCAACTTCTTGGCCCAAGCTCTAGTCCGCGTGGCAAGTCACTCAGGCAAACCCCACCTTCGGGGGTCACTAGGAAGTCATCTTCCACCCGAATCCCCCATCTTTCAGGAAAATATACCCCCGGCTCAATCGTCACCACCATCCCGGCTTGCAGTTTTTCGGGATTCCCCTGCCTAAACCAAGGTGCTTCATGGATTTCCAAGCCAAATCCATGACCGGTTCCGTGGACGAAATATTGCTCCAAATTAACCTTGGCTAGGGATTCCCGTACCGCTTTATCTACCTGCGAGCATTCAACACCCGGTTTTAGCCACGGTATTGCAGCCATTTGTGCTGTCCGCACTGCCTGATGGGCCGGTTCCAATTCCGGGGTTTGGGGGAAAGGTTTTGGCCCTTTACCTAGTAAGGTGGTTCGGGTGAGGTCGCTTTTATAGCCGTGGACGGTTTGCGCCCCCCAATCCACCAGCAACACGCCATTTTCGGGTAAAACCTTGGCTGTCGGATGGTAGTGAGGCAGGGCGGCACCATCGTCACCCGCAATAATCAATGGAAAAGCTGATTCTTGGGCCCCAATTCCCCTCAGCGTGAATTCCAATTGGTCTGACGCCTGTTTTTCGGTGGTTCCCGGGCTGAAACCGCCATGCCGCCAAGTGGTGTAAGCCTTTTGGGCCAGTTCCACCGCCAGTTGAATTTCTTGCAATTCACGGGCATCCTTGACAACCCGCAGGCCCTCCACCAACCCCTGACACGATTTCCAGGCAACTGCGGGTAAAAGTTCTCGCCACCGTTCCATCTCCGCCAGTGTAATGCTGGCAGATTCAACCCCCACCCGGTTGACCCCCTGAGCCATGATCACTTCTGGCACAGCATCCACCAATTTTTGGCTCGATGGCCTGACATGCGCCGCCAAACCAGCACATTCTCTCGCCAATTGTTCGGTGTAGCGCCCGTCACTCACGAGCAAATCCTGCTTACGGCCCACCAGCAGCACTGTGCTGTCGCCCGTAAAGCCGGTCAGGTAGCGCACATGCACCCCCCTGCTCACCACCAGCAACTCCAAATCGCTGGTAACCAGAAGTGAGCGCAAGCGCTCGCGCCTGCTGGCGTGGTCAAAGGGCGAGGCAACAGCCATGAATCTGCTCCAAATGAATCGGTATGCCTGCATTTATAGATGAAATCTGCCACTTAGTCTCCAATCACATCCTCCAGCAACGATACGGCAACCACCTGGCCCCGAGCTAAAAACAGGCGTTTGCGGTTCCTCTTGATGCCGGTCGAGGCACTGGCATGCACATAGTTCTCCCGCGTGGTTTCCGTGTCTCGCAGGTCGTGCAAATCAGCGTTTTTCAGCTCCATGAAACCGTCATGAATGGCCACCAAAGTGCCCAGGCAGACATATTCACTGGCCAAATCAATAACCACCTTCTGGTTCAGCAACGGTTCCAGCATGGCGTTCACCACCCCAAAAAATGAGCAAGCAATCACCAAGCCTTGGGTATCGCGCCCATCCACATTTCCCCAAACACCCAAGAGATTGTAATCTGATGGCACGCGGCCCACTCCGCGAACAATTGCACCCAATTCCAGGCTCAAGTCCGGATTTGGAAAGAGGCGCGCATGACATCACCTGATTCCCCGACAAACAGCACCCAACAAACCCAATCCGGGCCTCTGCGCGAAGAATATATCGATACGCGTGACAGCCTGCGCACCTTGCTAAACAAACTTAGCCAATTGCCCGTATGGGCTTTCGACACCGAATTTGTAGGGGAAGAGACCTATATCCCCAAGCTTTGTTTGGTGCAGGTGGCCACCCCCGACGGGCTCTTCCTGATCGACCCGCTTGCGGTGGACGAAATCGCCTCTTTTTGGAAACTGGTCGCTGAACCAGGTCGACGGGTGGTGGTTCACGGCGGAAGGGAGGAGATTCGACTCTGCCGTACCTGGGCAGGCATTCCCCCCGCCGGTCTTTTTGATGTGCAGGTGGCAGCAGGGCTGACCGGGCTAGTTTTCCCCCTGGGCATGGCCACCCTTGCCGAGCAAGAACTGGGCGTTCGCCTACGCAAAGGCGAAACCCTCACCGAATGGCGCACCCGCCCGCTCAGCCCCGAGCAAATCACCTACGCCTACGACGATGTCCGTTATCTTCTTTCCTTGGAAAAGATTCTCTCCAATCGCCTGGCCGAAACCAACCGCCAAGCCTGGATGGAGGAAGAAACCTCCCGGCAGATCAACAGCGTCGACCCGGTGCGTATTCAGGAAGACGAGCGGTGGCGCAAGCTGAAGGGGGCCGGCAGTCTTGATCCCAAAAGGCTGGCGGTGCTGCGCTCCCTCCATGCCTGGCGTGAAAGCCGGGCCAACGAATTGAACCGCCCGGTACGGGTGCTCCTGCGCGATGACCTGCTGATTGAACTAGCCCGCCGCATGCCCTCTCGCCCAGCCGAACTGGAGCTGGTGCGAGGCATCAGCAAGCGAGATGCGCCTGTGCTGGTGGATGTGATTGAACAGGCCCGAAATCTGCCAAAGGAGCAGTGGCCCGAGCCGGCACCACGCGAATTGGATGCCCCCCAAGCACAACCCTTGGTCAGCTTTTTACAGTTGGTGCTGCAGCATCATTGCGCCCGTGTGAACCTGGCACAACCACTTGCCGCAACCCAAGCCGAGTTGAAAAACCTGGTCCGCCAGCACCTGGCGGGCGAATCTGAACCGGTAAGCGGCCTCCTCTCCGCCGGCTGGCGCCGGGAAAATATCTTGCCCCTTCTCCAAGATGCGCTGGCAGGCAAGCTAGCTTTACGGGTTGAGGATATCACCCGGGAAGAGCCGCTGGGCTGGTAAGCCCAGCCAACGGCTAGTTATACAATAAATATATCAAGTAAGTGATATTATGCGTTGTTGAAAGCCCTTCAACTCTGCCGGCCCTTTGGCGAGAAGATCGCTAACAACAAATACATACTAAGCACTGCTCAGGCTTCTGACAAAATTTCCATGATTCACTATGCTATCGGAAGTGCGGTTTGCCAGTTGAACACCCGGTATGCTGGTGACGAATCGGGTGGGCAAAAAACCCACCAATCCCAAGGTGATCCCCATGGCAAAACCCTTGAGCAACCGTCGGATCCACTACTGGCTAGGGATTGTCTCAGCTTTGCCAGTTTTGGTGATTCTGGTAACAGGCCTGATGCTTCAGCTCAAAAAACAAGTACCCTGGGTACAACCTCCAGAACAGAAAGGCGGGGGCACCGTACCCAGCCTCAGTTTGGAAACCGTCTTTCAGACTTGCCAAACAATTCCCGAAGCCGGTGTAAAAACCTGGAAAGATATCAGCCGCATCGATATCCGCCCGGCTAAAGGCATGATGAAAGTACTGGCTCGCAATGGGTGGGAAATACAACTCGACAGCAGCACCGGCTCGGTACTGCAAGTTGCCTACCGCCGCAGCGACCTGATAGAGTCGTTCCACGATGGATCATGGTTTGGCGAATGGACCAAGTTAGGAATCTTCCTGCCTGCTGCCATTATTTTACTGGTTCTATGGGCAACAGGCCTGGTACTGTTCTTTCAACCGTTGCGGGTAAAATGGCGGCGACAGGTCCCTAGCTAACACGCTTTCAAACAAATAGGCAATCGCCGCTTCATCCGGTAGATAATCCGTAGCCCCACAGATGGAAACCCTGTGGCCCAAGCACCTTTGCCAACTGGTTTAAGGCCGCACGAAATTTTAGGCTACAAAAGGCTTTTTACATTTTTAATAAACAAGCCCAGGCACAGTTCCCTTAAAATTACTCATGAACCTTGTAACCAAACCTCGATCTGGTGAATCATAAGGTCTCAATAACCTAATTTCAGAAAGTGGTAGGGCTATGGAAATAACTATTTTGTCAGCCAGCGAGGTGCACAGGCGCAAAAATGCCAACGAACCAATCGACCTTTTGGATGTGCGCACACCCTTGGAATACCGCGAGGTGCACGCAGTCGACACCGAGCTGGTACCACTCGACCGCCTCGATCCGGCAGCTTTCAAAAACCGGGCACCCGGCAGGATGCTGGCTGTTTTGTGCAAATCAGGGGGCCGGACCAAGCAAGCTTGTGAAAAACTGGCTGCCGCCGGGGTGCCAGGATTAATCCTCGTGGAGGGGGGCACCACCGCATGGGTCGCCGCCGGATTGCCAGTTGAGCGTGGCAAAAAAGGCATGTCTCTGGAAAGGCAAGTACGCATCGCCGCTGGGGCACTCACCTTCACTGGCGTGGTACTGGGTTGGCTGGTGCACCCTTACTTTTTCGGGCTTTCAGGTTTTGTGGGTGCCGGGTTGATGTTCGCCGGCATCACCGATTCCTGCGCCATGGGCATGCTCATCGCCAAAATGCCATGGAACCAAGTGAAACTCGATAAACCGGCACAAATGTGCCAGACAAAACCAACCAACTGCTGAAGCTAGCCAATCCTATGGCGACTCAGTTGGAGTTGCCGGTGAACAGGTCACTGTTGGGATGTTGCTTGCGCCATTCACCCCAAGTGGTGCGAATAAACGGCACAGATTGCAGCGGGAAAGCTCCCGTTGCATCATCCGCCGGTTCCAGCGTGCTTTGATGAAACAGGTGATTATCCACACGGATGACCATTTTTTTGTCCTTACTGGCTCCGTGTTCAATTTTCACGCCCAAAGGCTTGGCTTCACCAGCTTGGGTGAAAACCTGCACACAGTCCGCCAAATCGCAAAAGGTTACCGTTACAGGCCGGTCTCCCTGCAGGCCGTTGTAGACATGCTTGTCAGGCGCATGCACGGCTGACAAAGCATAGGCCTTCGCTTTGCCTTCTATCTCAACCCCTATCACCAAATCCTCATCCCGCAAACTGTTCATCGCCGCCAAGCGCTGGGCCGGGGTCATGGACTGGGGTTGCAGGTGAGCCTCTTCGGTTTCTGGCCTGCCCGCCCAAAGCTGGTAGCCAACAAAAACGCCTACCAAACCAACAGCCAAAAGAACCACCAGCCACGATGCCACAGGGTTTGCCGACTGTTTGGTAGATGCCGAATTCATGAACCTGATTTCTCCAATAAGGTGCTTGGCCTGATTATTCTACCATGACCGACTACTTCTCCCCTTGCCAACCCTCCGGAAATCCCAGCCTCCACACCTCGCTGCATAGTGGCTGGGCGTGGCCACCCAACATCCAGATGGCATCCTGAAACACCAGAGCCGAATGCTCGTGGCGCTCCTTGGGGCGGGTTGCGGTTATCAGCTCCTTCCATGTTTTGCCATCTTTGGAGCACCAAACATCACCCCAGTTTTTGGCAGGGTTGTTCGACCACCCGCCCACCACCCACAGATGATCGCGGTGGGCAACAGCCGAAAACCACAAGCGCGGGTTCCAAGGCGCCTTTTCCGTGATGCAGGTCCAGTCCTTGCCGTTTTCCGAACACCACACATCGTTGAGGGCCTGGTAGCCAGGCTGGTAATTGCCTCCACCCAGCACCCACAATTTGCCAGCATGCGCAACCACCTGGTGGTAGGCCCGCGGTTTCCACGGGGCGTTTTTGGTCACGCAGGTCCAGGTCTTGCCATCACCCGAACACCAGACATCGTTTTGAATACTTTTATCGGTTCCAAAGTAGTAATTTTCCGTGCCGCCAATAATCCACAGCTTGTCATCATGCACCGCCACACCAGCCGCCAGCCGTGGCGACCACCCGGCCTTTTCGGTGACCAGTTTCCAGTCTGACCCGTTGTCGCTGTTCCATACCTGGGCGCTTGCCGAGTGCGTTTTCAGCCGGCCATCAGCCCAGCCCCCCATCAGCCACATCTTGCCCCGAAAGGTGACACTCATCGGCAGGTCAGAGTGTCGCCAGGGTGCCTCAGAAGTGGTTCGGCTCCAGCTTTTGCCGTCCGGTGAACTCCAGACATCACGCGGCGGCGCGGAAAACGAATCAAACCAGCCACCCATAATCCACAGACGGTTGTTGAAGACCACCTCGCCCTGCGAATCGCGCGGCTGCCAGCCCGCATTGCGTGTGACAAGCTTCCAATCGGGGGCTGGCTGGCACATCGATAACATCAGGGCAAAAAGAAATGAGGTCATGGAAATTCCCCGCCAAACCACCCGCTTTTCACTCACCCCCCGTACGGTGTATCCGTCGGTATTCACCAGGTGACATGCCTATGGTCCGCCTGAATTGCCTAGTGAAAGCACTTTGGTCGGAATAGCCGCAATTCAGCGCCACCGCCGAGATGGGGCTGGTGGTGTGGCGCAACTGCTGGGTGGCCTGATCCATGCGGAACTTCAGCAGCAATTGACCCGGTGTGAGATGAAAAACTTGCCGTATGCGATGGTCCATCTGGTACGGGCCAATACCCGCCTCTTGCGCCAAACGCGACAGAGGCCATGGCTGGTCTAGCGACGCTCTTGCCTGATCAATCGCCCGGGCAAGCTGGCCCCATGCCTGGTTATTCTCTTCCGGCGCATGCAAATCACGCGAAAAACCCACCAAACCGGTGCATCGACCCGCCTTATCAAAAAGAGGCAGCTTGGTCGTCAGACACCAGCCTGGCTCTCCCTGGTGATAGGTGTGCAATTCCAAAGCGTTCATCAAAGGCAAGCCAGAGCGAATCACCTCCAGATCTTGCGATAGAAATGCCTCCCCACCCGGACCGGGAAACAATTGGGCCGCCGTTCGCTCCAGCAATTCTTCCTTCCGCTCCAAACGGCATCGGTTCACCAGCGTCTGGTTCACCACCACATACCGGCCCTGATTATCCTTGATAAAGAACACCATGTCCGCCAAGCAGTCAAACAAGGCCTCACCCGTGAAGGGTTCTGCCAATTTGGCCAGAAAACCGGCCGAGCCTAAATGGTGTGCGATGGAACGAGGCATGACGCCGATCATCCAAGCAGGGAACCCTTTTGTCCATAGCCCCTCATGCCTCTTTTACACCGATTTCCGTTCATTTCGCCAAATTATGCCAGTTTCACCCCCGCCAGCCTTGTTTGGGAACAAGACACCCAACCCATCTGGGAATAGATTGGTAGTGCGCTGTATCTGTGCGCTCAATTTCACGGCTTCCCGTTAAAAAAGGTTTCAAAACCATGTCACAGGCCAAATGGCAAGGCGTTTTCCCCGCTGTCACCACCCAGTTCCACAAAGATCTGACACTCAACCTCGATGGATTCTCCAAACACCTGGAAGCCCTCATCGATTCACGCGTGACCGGCCTGATCGTTTGCGGCTCGCTCGGTGAGAACCAATCCCTCGACCCAGAAGAAAAACGCACCGTCCTCAAACGCGCTATCGAGGTGGCAAAGGGCAGGGTACCGGTACTCAGCGGTGTGGCCGAAACTAGCACCCTCGCAGCCTGCAGGTATGTGGCAGATGGCGAAAAATTAGGCGCTTCCGGCTACATGGTCATGCCCGCCATGGTCTATAAGGCCGACTCAGCCGAGGCCGAAAACCATTTCCGCCGCGTGGGCTCCGCCACCCATTTACCATGGATGCTCTACAACAACCCGGTCGGCTACTCGGTGGACATCACTCCCCCGCAATTCGCCAAGCTTTCAGACATCAAGAACTTGGTGGCCTTGAAAGAAAGCTCCGCAAACACCCGACGTATCACCGAATTGCGCATCGAGGTAGGCAACCGTTATCAGGTTTTTGTCGGTGTCGACGACCTGGCTTTGGAATCAGCCGTGCTGGGCATCGATGGCTGGGTGGCCGGTTCCGGCATCGCCTTCCCCAAAGAAAACCAATACTTTTGGGAATTGACCCGTCAAGGCAAATGGGACGAGGCTCGGAAAATGTACCTGTGGTTCTACCCGCTCCTGAAACTCGACACCCACATCAAGTTCGTGCAATACATCAAGCTGGCGGTACAAGAAACCGGCTTGGGTGCCGAATGGGTACGCGAGCCCCGGCTGGCACTTTCTGGTGCCGAGCGCGAAACGGTGCTCAAAATCATCCACAAAGGCATCGCCGAGCGGCCCAAGCTTTAGGCCATAACCCACACCCACACACGCCACCATGAGCGCCAACGCCATCCAGCGGATCACCGTGGTTGATTCCCACACCGGCGGCGAGCCCACCCGGGTTGTCCTGCAGGGCGGACCAGATTTGGAAAATGGCCCGCTCGAGCATCGCTTGGCCCTTTTGCGTCAAAGACACGACGCCTTCCGCTCGGCCGTGGTCAACGAACCCCGGGGCAGCGATGTGCTGGTGGGTGCTTTGCTGTGCGAGCCAACCGATCCCTCCTGTTCGGCGGGAGTCATCTTCTTCAACAATGTGGGCTACCTTGGCATGTGCGGCCATGGCACCATCGGGTTGGTGGTGACCCTCGCGCACTTGGGCCGTATCGGTCCCGGCCTCCACCGCATTGAAACGCCTGTTGGCGTTGTCGAAGCCAACTTGCGGCCCGATGGCTCTGTGGCGGTGCGCAATGTGCCAAGCTGGCGCGCCCACAAAGGGGTGAAAGTGACCGTGCCGGGTAACGGCGAAGTGACAGGCGATATCGCTTGGGGCGGCAACTGGTTTTATCTGGTCGAAGATCACGGCCACCGCCTCACCCTTCCTTGCGTGGCCGAACTGACAGACCTTGCCACCCGCATCCGCCAAGCAATCAATCAGGCCGGGTATCCCGAAGTCGATCATGTCGAACTGATCGGTACCGGAGCACCCGGCTCAGATGCGCGAAATTTCGTCCTGTGCCCAGGACTGGCCTACGACAGGTCGCCTTGCGGCACCGGTACCAGTGCCAAACTGGCATGCCTTGCCGCCGACGGCAAGCTACAACCAGGACAACCGTGGGTGCAAGAAAGCATCTTGGGCACCCGCTTTGTCGGACATTTTGAGTGGGATAACAATACCACCGACTGCGGGCGAATATTGCCAACTGTCACTGGCACCGCGCATGTGATAGCCGAAGCAACCCTGCTGGTGGATGCGCGGGATCCGTTTTGCTGGGGCATTCGTCCAGATTAAACAATAAAGTCTCCGCCCCAATTACCCTGGGGCCAACCCGCAAGGGCCCACGCCCGTTGTCGATTTTGGAAACCAAAGATGTCCAAGCATGTGCTGATTCTGGGTGCAGGGGTGATCGGGTTGTCCTCCGCGCTCAATGCCTTGCAGCGCGGCTTCCAAGTGACTGTGGTGGACAGAGGCCCGTCCACCCGCGACGGATGCTCGTTTGGCAACGCCGGAATGTTGGTGCCCAGCCACTTTGTCCCTCTGGCCGCACCGGGCGCAGTCTGGATGGGCATCAAGTGGATGTGGAACCCCGAATCGCCCTTTTACATTCGGCCCCGGCTGTCGTGGGACTTGCTAAGTTGGGCATTGCGTTTCTGGCAAGCCTCCACCGCCGCACGGGTAAAAGCTGCCGAACCAATCCTGCGTGATCTGAATTACCAAAGCCGCGACATCTACACCGAATGGGCCAGCCACCCTGAATCCGGGCCGGGTGACTTCGGGCTGGAGACTAAGGGCCTGCTGATGCTGTGCCGCACGGCCAAGGGGCTGGAAGAGGAAGCCCACATGGCCGAACGGGCTAACCAGTTAGGCGTGCCAGCCAAAGTTCTGGATGCTGCGGGTGCCAAAAAACTCGACCCGGGCGCCGACCTGGCCATCGAGGGGGCCGTTTACTTCCCCAAAGACTGCCACCTCGACCCCAACCGGCTGATGGCTGGCCTGGAAAACCGCTGCCGCACCTTGGGGGCAACCTTCCATTTCAACACCGAGGTGACCGGCTTTATGCGCGAAGGTTCCACCTTGCGCGGCGCGCGCACCAGCGCTGGGGAATTGGCAGCCGACCAAGTGGTGTTGGCAGCGGGCTCCTGGTCTCCACTTCTGGCAAAAGAGCTGGGCCTTGGCTTGCCAATGCAGGCTGGCAAGGGATACAGCCTGACCATGGCAAAGCCCAAACAATTGCCGACACTATGCACCATTTTGACAGAGGCGCGGGTGGCAGTCACGCCTATGGGTGGCCGGTTGCGTGTGGGTGGCACCATGGAGATCTCGGGATTGAATGAAACCGTCGCACCAGCGCGGGTGCGCGGTATCCAACGCTCGTTCTGTCAGTATTACCCGGCATTCACCGAGATAGACTTCGCCGGTATCGAGCCTTGGAAAGGTCTGCGACCCTGCTCACCGGATGGATTGCCTTATTTAGGGCGCAGCAAAAAAATAACCAACCTCATCATCGCCACAGGCCACGCCATGATGGGCCTAAGCTTGGGAGGCATTACCGGCAAGCTGGTGGGCCAATTGCTTCTCGAGGAAAAGCCCTCCGTTGACTTGCAATTGCTCGACCCGGAACGGTACGGATAAGGATCTACCACCCACCGCCTTGAATGTTCAAGCCATTTTCTTACCAGGACTTAAGAACTATTTTTTGAAAATTAGAATAGCCCCTTTTCCTCCAGGGTATAAGGACAGGCATGCAGTATCCACCCGGTCGGCCCAGGGATTCAAGCAAATGAGCACCAACGATTCGACATCAGACCCTGATGAGCCCAAGGTTTCAGCCAGCGCCATAGTCTGCGAATTTACCACCTATAAATTGCCTTTTGGAAAAGGTAGAATGATTCTGGACCCGGAGGCGGGTGTGATTTATTTCAAAAAATGCTTTGTGCCCTATGGTTTTTTAACCAGAAAGGTCCGTGGATGGTATGCATGCAAGTTGTCCGATATTCAAAGAATTCTTTTCGCAGCTCTAACGCATAGATCATGGGGCATGTGTATTTACACAGTACATGGCAAAGTCGAGTATATAGAATGCATGATGAATGACGAAACCTGGCGGGTTGGAAAATATCTAGAAGAATATATTCGTTGCCAGGAAAAGGAATCACCGTTAAGCCTATTAAAAACAAAGGGCGCCGAATTATTAGTCATTGATGAATCGGACGGGATTTTTGGCTCTGTAAAACTTTGGTTTCTTATGCTCATGTGTATGTACGGCTTTCTTTTTTCCATCATATTATTTACTAAAAAATCTGGTGATTCCGGTCTCTCCCTAACTGTTTTCGGATTACTTGGGGGTATTACTGGTTGGCTTGTAGGATCATTGATTTGCTACTTTTTGTTGATCTTGTTGCCAGAAAAAATAACCAAATCAAGCACAAGTCTTGGTTGTATATTGCTTTTAATTGCTCTTGGGCCTCCTTTATTT
>CAIWHS010000418.1 GCA_903912515.1 uncultured Planctomycetaceae bacterium | reverse complement strand
GGCGCAGAAATCGCCGTTCGCCCCGTCCAACGCTGCCCCGACGCGCGACGATGTGGATCGCCGGGTGGTTGACGCGCAACAAAAACTCGTGGCGCTCAAGCGCGCGCTCGTCGCGCAGGGGCTCGATGCTGCCAAGTCCGCCTCCAGCAAAGAGCAGCTCATTCAAATCGCCGCAGCATCTGGCGTGGATGTGCAGAGTATTGGTGATTCGGTGTTAGTGGCGACCAATTCCAGCCGTTATGTCGCGTTGAACTACTGGCAGGATCAGCGAACGGGTTTCGATTATCAGGTCGAGGTGCTAGTGCCAACTCAGCGCATGACCTCTCCTTTGGATGTGGAGAACCTGCCCCTGCGGATGGTCAACCCGGTCTTGAACCTGATGGTTCGCGATGTGGCTGATGTGAAGCCAGGCACGATGCCTGGGCAGATTGATCGCACCTCCTCGCAAAGGTACATCAGTGTTTCGGCCAACATTGAGGGGACCGATTTAGGGACAGCATCAAAGCTTGTTGACAAGGCTGTGGCCGACGCCGGTGTTCCACCCCGGGGGGTGCGGCTGATGACACGCGGCCAAACTGGCACCATGAACGAAATGTTTCGTTCGTTGGGTATCGGGTTGGCAATTGCGGTGGTTGTGATTTTGGTGCTGCTGACCGCCTATTTTCAGGCTCCACGCTTGGCTTTGACCTCGATTGCCGCTGTGCCCGGGGTGATCACTGGGGTTGTGGCGGCCTTGGTACTGACAAACACAACCTTGAACATTGAATCGTTTATGGGGTCGATCATGTGTATTGGTGTGTCGGTTTCGAACTCGGTGATGATGATCACCTTCATGAATGACCGATGGCTTGATGGATTGTCGGTGCGCGAGGCTGCCATCAAGGGGGCCGCCGGGCGTTTGAGACCGATTATCATGACCGCCTGCGCGATGACCATGGGAATGCTGCCCATGGCTTTGGCGCTGGAAGAAGGATCGCAAATGCAGGCCCCTCTTGGACGGGCTGTGATTGGCGGGTTGTTGTGCTCGACCTTTTCCACCTTGCTGGTATTGCCGGCTGTTTTCAGCCTGATGTTGGGCAACCGCAAGCCGAAATCGGTTTCGATTGATCCGGATGATCCGGAAGGCCTGAACTTTGATGGAGGGGAAAGTAGTTCCCCTTCTCACGGCCATGCGGATATGAATGCAAAAGTAATCGCCCTGGAGGGTGGTAAATGATTGGTTTATTTGGCCGCTACTTTTGTTTGGGGGCCTTGGCAATTCTGGTCTTGCCCGGGTGCGGACAAAAGTCCGAACCAGCACCTCCCGCTCCAACCATGCCATCTGTTACCCTAGTCAGCCCGGTGAGGCGGGATATTCAGCGCATTGTTGGCCAACCCGCTTTTGTGAACGCCTATGAGCAAACCAGTATTTTTCCCAAACTGACTGGTTTTGTCGAGAAATGGAATGTGGATATTGGGGACAAGGTCAAGAAGGATCAAGTATTGGCCACCCTGTTCATTCCGGAATTGCTCGAGGAGCACAGGTTCAAGAAGGCCACGGTGCTTTTGGACAGGGTTTTAGTGGACCAAGCAAAAAAGATTGTGGACGCGGCGGCTGGGACATTGCAAGCTGCGGTGGCCAAGGTGGGCCAAGCCCGGGCGGATGTTGGCAAGTTTGAAGCGGAGGTTGTCAGGTGGCAATCGGAAGTGAAGCGCCTGGCCAGCCTGGTGGAGCAGCGTGTGGTGGATAAGCAAATTTTAGATGAATCTACTCGGCAGCTCAAATCGAACGAAGCGGCCCGAGATGCGGCTCTTTCGGGAGTGTTGGTGGCGGATGCGCAACGGGTGGCATGTGAGGCAGAGTTGGCCAAAGCTAGGGTGGATGTTTTGGCTGCCGATGCCACAGTGAAGGTTGCGGACGCTGATGAAAAGCGGTTGGCGGCTTTGGTGGGGTATATGCAGCTCACTTCCCCGTTTGATGGAATTGTGGTGCTCAGGAATGCCAATCGCGGAGACTTCACCCAAGGGATAACCGGCGACCAATCGGCAAATAAATTCTCGCCTGTGCAATCGGCACAAAATGCGGCCCCTGTATTTGTGGTCGCCAGGACCGATGTGGTTCGTGTGTTCGTGGATGTGCCGGAACAGGATGCCAACTATGTGTCAGTGGGTACACCCGCAGAGGTGAGGCTTGAGGCCTTCAATGATCTGGTGCTTTCCTCGAAGGTGGCAAGAACCTCTTGGGCATTGAATTTGCAAACCCGCACCTTGCGGGCGGAGATAGACCTGCCAAATATAGATACAAAATTGCTACCTGGCATGTATGCCTATGGCTATGTGAAAATCATTCGCCAAGGTGTTATGGCAATTCCAGCCGCATGTGTGGTCAAGCGAGGTGAGGACCGTGTGGTTTATCTGCACCAGGACGGGAAAGCAAAAAAAGCTCGGGTTCGGCTGGGGCCCACGGATGGGACTTGGGTAGAGTTGGTGGCAATTGAGAAAGACGGTTTATTTGCGCCGCCTAACGCGGCTATGGAATTGATTCAGGGTGACCCTGATGAGATGCAGGACGAATCGCCTGTGAAGGTGATCAAGCCCGAAACGAAGGAAACAGCCAAGCCTGCCAAACCTTAGGTGTAAATTCGGCGGCAAAATTTAGGGAATAGAAGGCAATACTTGGAGTTCGGTTGCTACCGTGCACATTTGGTTGGCGCAGGGGATGCCTGTGACTGGTGGCAGATCAAACGGGCGGTTGGTGTCCACATCGATAATATTGCCGCCTACCCGCTGGCATGCAAGGACTTCTGCTGGGTACCCAACAGATCTAAAAAGTGAAAACTGCGCCCGGTTGTAATCTTGGACGGCCTGGAAATAGTTTTTGTAGGCACCGTCGAGTTGGCCCAAAGCGGCCACCACCTCCTGGGGGCGATTGACCAGGTTGAGGACATCGCCAAACCTGGTGGTTTGGCCCATTCCCTTAAGATTGCCTTCAAAGCTGGTGATGGCATTGCGCAGACCTGTATCTGCGAGGCCGACCCGAACAGTGGCCGAGCGTAGTTGGGCATGGTTTTTGGACACCTCAGCCGCGACCCGGTCTTGAATTTGAAACAATTCGATCAATGCTTGATAGCGCTGGGCGCCGCGCTCCTTGATGAGGGCCCGGTTTCCAAGACCAAAGTTTTTTAATTCCCATAGCACTGCCGCATTAATATCGAAGCGACTGCCCATCTCCATGGAGCTATTGGGGCCGGATCCGGCTGCGCCTGCGATAAGTGGGTTGCCGTTGCCGTTTGCGCCGCTGTTACCTTGAAGGACGAGGCTTGGGATGAGGGGGCGCATTTTTTCCTGTTTCAGGCGCACCAGGGTGGCCTGAACCATTGCCTGAGAGGCACCCAGTTCAGGACGGTTGGTGAGACCGACAGGGATGAGATTGTCCACTTCTTGGCCCGGTGAAATCAGCAGGGTGGCCATGTGAGGCGGTTCGGTGGGTACCATATTGGCGGATGGGTTTAGACGGAGCAACCGTGCTAATTCGGCACTGGAGACTAGCCAATCTTCCCGGGCCTTCACAGCCACTTCTTCCAAATCTGCCAAGAGAGTGCGGGCACGGTCGGTTTCGATGGGAGCAGACAGTCCAAGGCCTAAACTTTCGACGCGACGCACTAACTCGCGCCCTTTGAAAACCGTGTCTACCGCCCCGGCCATTCGGCCCCTTGCTTGCTGGACATTGAAGTAGGCAACCGCCACTTCCATAAGTGCATCGTTTTTGGCCGCCTGAACCTCCATGCGTTTGGCCCGAAGGACCTGCTTGGTGGCAAGGGGGGTATAGATGGCATCGGTGGTGGCAAAGATGGCCTGAACACCTGGCCCCAGGGTGATGGATTGACGACTATTGTTATAGGGATAGCCTGAGGAAGGTGCCGGATAGAGTCCATCGTGGCGGTAGTAATCAATACCCGCATAAATATTGGGAAGCCAAAGCACATGGGCTTTTTCGTATTCGGCGGCGGCAACGGCCTCGGCAGCTTTTGCTGCATCGACAATCAGCGGACGGGCATCTGAAAGCATGAGCGCTGTGGGCAGGTTGATAGGGATGGGACTGGTATCAGTGGGGGTGTTGTCTTGCTTGAATTCTGTGGGAGCTGTTGAGTTTGCCTGTTTGGGGCCTTCGAGAATGATTGGGCCGGCTGGTGGATCAATCTCAGCCGGGTTCACCCTGCTAGGCTTGTTTGCCTGTTTGGGGAGTGGCAACTCGGTTTGAGCCTGACCCGTTTGGGTGAAAACACCCAAAACTGCCAAAATGAGCAATGCTATTGGGCTTGGCAGCCAGAGTGCTTGCATACTCTGGTGCTCCTGGGTTGCCTTGATATTTAGAATGTGCCTCATGGGATATCCATCGGACCGGGAAGGTACCTTCCGCAAACTAAGCAAGGAAGGATTGACCTGCGTGGAAGGAATGCTCGGTAAAGAACGATTTTCTTTCCCAAGTTACCAGGCTGAAGCAGCTTTTTCGATTAATAGTCGTAGTTTGATTTTTAACTCAATTATGAAATGCATTAGTCCGATTGTTTCGATACATCTTCTTCCACACCTTGAACACGCACCCGGGAATCCGCACCATGGTCCAAGCCAATTCTCTGTGCAAAGCCTTGTATGTGGGAACGCATCCTGGTCAGGAACTGAGGGTTTTTGGTTGGTTGACGGAAAATAAACCTGATGTTTTCATTTTGACCGACGGGTCTGGTCCCAAGGGGCGGCCGCGGATTGATTCTTCCCGCGAAACTTTAAAGGCTAGTGGTGTTGTTCCGGGATTGTTGTTTGGCAGCCACACTGATCAGGCTGTTTATAGTCGGTTGGTCAGCCACGACGGGGCTTTTTTTGTCGACCTTGCCGAGATGATTGCAACCCATGTTTTGGGCCGGGGCATCAACTTGTTGGTCGCACCTACAGCGGACGGATTCAATCCCGTGCAGGATGCTATCCGATTGGTGGTGGACACAGCATGCCGACTTGTGGCCCAGCAGGGTGGAAAGCATGTCGAAAACTTGGGGATAGACCTACGAGGCAATCCGAGTGAAGGTGTAGGAGACCGCCTCAGCCGGGTGGTGATTTTGCAGGATGATATCCTGGAGCGCAAATTGAAACTGGCCAGAGCGTTTGAAGGTTTATCAGATTTGGCGGATGCTGAATTAGTTAAGTATGGCTTCGAGTCATTTCGGGTTGAGGTGCTTCGGCGGGTG
>CAIWHS010000417.1 GCA_903912515.1 uncultured Planctomycetaceae bacterium | reverse complement strand
GGGCTATAAGTCCTGGGCAAGACGAAAACCGAGGTAGAAGTAACGGAAGTCTGTGTAGTCCCCGTAGCGGTTGGCAGAGCGGAGGTAGTCCGGTCTGTAGAACCAAGACCCCCCGCGAATCACCCGCCGGGCGCAATCCCCTTTCCCTGCCTCCTCCCAAGCCTTGCCATCCTTCGGCGCGTCGGCATAGCTTTCGTGCCAGCAGTCCGCCGTCCACTCGTAGACATTACCCGCCATGTCGTATAGCCCATAAGGGTTACGGGTTTTGTCGGCCCCCACGGGATGGGTCATGTTCTGCGAATTTCCGCTGAACCAAGCATGATCCCCTGCCTGCTTGGGGTCATCTCCCCAAAACCAATCCCCGGTAGTCCCCGCCCGTGCTGCATATTCCCACTCGGCCTCGGTAGGCAGGCGGTAGAGGTGTTTGGGTTTGGTTTTGCCGTTAAGCCAGTTAATATAACACTGGGCATCCTCCCAACTGACATTAATCACCGGTCTCCCACCCCGGCCAAATCCGCTGTCCTGTATGGCGTGTTCGCCTAGCTTATGCTGCTGTTCTTGCCCGGTTTTGGAATCCTTAGTCGGGCAACCGCCATCCCGTTCCACAAGTAGGCGAAAAACATCCCACTCGTCAAAGCTCACTTCGTATTGACCCAGCAGGAAAGGCCGCGTGAACTGCACAGTATGCTGAGGACATTCACTGGCACGATTTTTACACTGCTCAGGGGGTGAACCCATCTGGAAGGTGCAGGCTTGCTGCGGCGAACAGTCGCCTGTTGGTGGAATGCGGACCATCTTCGGCTCAAAGGAAGCATAAAAACCCAGATGGGCCAGCGTCAAGCGATAGACCACGGTGTGGGTCAGCTTTTCCGTCTCAATCCACCAAAAATACCCCCCCACCAGCAGTGGCAGGAAAGCGATGACGGCACCCATCCACAGCACAGACCAACGGTGTCGCCAAAGGCTTTTACCAATGAACTGGTCTTCCTCCGCCGTCAACCATGATGACCGCTCCCGGCGTTTAAGCAAGGCTTCTTTCAGCCGTGGCCCGGACAAGAGTTCTGACGGGTCGCGCTGTTTCAGCCAACGCCGTCGGGCTTCATTCAATCCGCTGCGCCAGAGCTTGAAGGCACGAAATTCTTTCAGCCAGTCACTGAACTTAGGCCAAGATCGCAACACGGCCTCGTGGGCCACCTCCGCCCAAGCTTGACCTGTGCCGGAATCGCGGTCGAGGGTCACCAGTCGGGCATCGGCCACGCGCTGGATCAGGATTTTTGCCGCGCCGGACAAGTCCTTAATCCAGACTCGACGCCGCACCGCGCCACCGGATTCATCCACTTCGGACAAGGCATCGAACACTTCCGCGAGCACCGATTCTGCAACCCCCTGCACGGCTTTGTCGCCCTCACTTTGGATGACACCGGACACGCCCTTGAGTTCATCCCGGTAGTCCTTGCGGCTGAGGGTGTGGTCGCGGCTCAACTCGTAGAGCTTTTCCATGGCGAATTCC